>JALEIY010000062.1 GCA_022769785.1 Eubacterium sp. | reverse complement strand
ACCTGCTTCAATTCCGAGACCGCCTGCCTCAACACCGACAAGTCTTACTGACGGCTCATCAATAAAATCTGCAAACATTCCTATGGAATTAGAACCGCCTCCGACACATGCAGCCACAACATCAGGCAGTCTGCCCTCTTTTTCCAGAATCTGCTTTTTGGCTTCAACGCTGATAATCTTCTGGAATTCCTTTACCATCTTAGGATACGGGTGAGGTCCTACTGCCGAGCCGATAATATAAAATGTATCCTCAGCACGCTCTGCCCATGTTCTTATAGCCTCGTTTGTTGCGTCCTTTAAGGTTGCACTTCCTGTTGTAACAGGCTGTATCTTTGCGCCAAGCATTTCCATTCTGAAAACATTAAGTCTTTGTCTTTCAATATCCTCTGCACCCATGTATACAGTACATTCCATATTAAAAAGTGCTGCACCCGTTGCTGTTGCAACACCATGCTGACCTGCTCCTGTCTCTGCAATAACCTTTGTCTTGCCCATTCTCTTTGCCAGAAGAATCTGTCCGATTACATTATTGATTTTATGGGCACCGGTATGATTTAAATCTTCTCTTTTCAGATAGATTTTCGTTCCATATTTGTCCGACAGCTTCTGCGCCAGATAAAGAGGGGTTTCTCTTCCTACATATTCCTTCAGATAATACTGGTATTCTTCCAGGAACGCCGGGTCTGCCAGTGCCTCCCGATACGCGGTTTCCAGTTCTTTTAAAGTATTCATCAGCGATTCTGCCACATATTGTCCGCCATATTCTCCATATTTTTTATTTTTCATCATGCACCATCCTTATTATTTTTTTCATTTTATCCGGTTTTTTTCCCCCGGTTTTTTCTCCCTGATTTTCTACCGCGGAGCTGACATCAATGCCATCCGGGTTTACTTCTCTGATTGCCTGTATTACGTTTTTATCGTCAATCCCTCCGGCGAGGAATAACAATCTGCCGTCTCTTTCCAGCTTCGGAACCAGTGACCAGTCAAAGGTTTTTCCGCTGCCCGGCTCCTTTGCGTCAAACACATATCCGACGATTTTATCAAGACGCTGCCATCGCTCAAAAGAATCCATATCCGTTACATTGAATGCCCGAAGCACCGGGAGATTGATTTCTTCGTAGACCTCTTTGGTAAGCTCACCGTGAATCTGTATCAGATCAAACCCTGCATTTTCAATCATTTTTATCTGCGTTACCGTCGGAGACACGACCACCGCCACACTTTTTATCTCTTTGTTCAGGAGCTTCCGCAACCGTGTTGCCTCCTGTATCTCAAGATTTCTCCTGCTTTTTGGAAAAAATAAAACAAATCCCACATAGTCAGGCTCAAATTCATTGGCATATCGGATATCGGCATCTCTGGTCATTCCGCAGATTTTAATCAAGCGTCTGCTCATTGCCCGAACCTCCGTCATAGATGTTTTTCCAGTGCTGCGCAAGCTCCTTTGGATGCTCTGACAGCATAAATGCGCCGCCAATGAGCAGGGCATCCACTCCACACTCCTTTAAAAATGCGATATGCCTATCCTCCGTCACTCCGCTTTCCGAAACAAATACCGTCCCCTCCGGCACCATAGGACGAAGCCTTTTGGTATTTTCCAGTGAAATGGTAAAATCCCGGAGATTCCTGTTATTGACACCGATAATGCGTGGTTTTATTTTAAGGGCTCTTTGCATTTCCTCCTCGTCATGGACCTCCATGAGGACATCCATACCAAGCGAATCGGCAAGCTGATAATACTCTTTTAACTGCTCATCGGTTAAAATGGCGGCAATTAATAAAATGCAATCCGCACCGATTACCTTTGCCTCATAAATCTGATATGGGTCAATGATAAAATCTTTTCGAATCATCGGTAATGGAGTGATTTCCCGAATCTGCCGGAAATAGTCCACATTTCCCGAGAAATGATCTTCCTCCGTCAGACAGGAAATCGCATCTGCGGAACCATTATATTCACCGATTCTGTCAGTCAGCTCCATGGTCTGTCTGATTTGCCCCATACTTGGGGATGCTTTTTTAAACTCTCCGATAATGGAAAGCCCTTCTTTTGCCAGCGCATCATAAAAGGAAATGGAGGTTCTTTCACAGTCCAGTGCCAGCGCTTTCATTTCTTCCGGAGAAATCTTCTTTTTCTGTTCCTTCAGCCGTTTTTTCTTATCTTCCACAATTACATCTAAAATCATTTTTTCCGTCCTTTCTCCTTCTGTCCCGGAGGTTCTTTTACTCTTCTGATACCGGGGACATCGTAAGAAAATTCTCGATTATTTTTTTGCCGTGCTCGGTATAAACGGATTCCGGATGGAACTGGATTCCCACCACCGGATACCGGGTATGCTGCATGGCCATAATCTCACCATCTTCCGTTCGCGCCAGAACCTCAATCTCCGGCGGAAGCGTATCTTCCTTTACCGCCAGGGAATGATATCTGGCAACCTTCACCGGACTGGGAACTCCTGCAAAGATTCCGGTCTGATTATGGGTGATGAGGGACTGTTTGCCGTGCATCAGCTCCCGGGCATGAACAATCTCTGCTCCAAAAGCAGCTCCGATGCTCTGGTGTCCCAGACAAATCCCCAGAATCGGCTTTTTATTATAAAAATGCTTCACCACATCCATACAGATACCGGCTTCCTTCGGACTTTTCGGTCCCGGAGACAACACAATCCGGTCCGGGTTCATTTTTTCTATCTCTTCCAGAGTAATTTTATCATTTCGCACCACTCTGATGTCTTTATAAAAAATTCCTATATACTGGTATAAATTGTAAGTAAAGGAATCATAATTATCAATGAGTAAAATCATAACTGCTCCTCCTTCACAACGACTCTGGCAAGGGCACGCACTTTGTTGCAGCACTCTTTGTATTCACTCATCGGGTCGCTGTCGGCAACAATTCCCGCTCCCGCCTGAAGATAAACCAGATTGCCTTTTTTAATCATCGTGCGGATGGTAATACAAAAATCCATATTACCGGTAAAATCAATATACCCTACGGCTCCCCCGTAAAGTCCCCGCCGGACTTCTTCCAGCTCATCGATGATTTCCATGGCACGAACCTTTGGTGCCCCGCTTAAGGTTCCCGCCGGGAGGAAAGAATCAATCAGATCTACCGGATGAAATTCTTCTTTTTTTCTTCCTTCCACAAAGGACACCAGATGCATTACATGAGAATACCGCCGGATGTGCATCATGTCTTTTACTCTGACGCTTCCAAATTCTGCTATTCTTCCCATATCATTTCTTGCCAGGTCCACCAGCATAATGTGCTCGGCTCTCTCCTTTGGGTCTGCCAGAAGGCTTTTTTCAAGCATTTTATCTTCTTCCGGGCTGCTGCCTCTTGGTCTTGTTCCGGCAATCGGACAGGTGGTCACCACGCGGTCCCGATGCTTAACTACCATTTCCGGAGAGCTTCCGATAATCTCAAATTCACCAAAATTAAAATAATACATGTATGGAGAAGGGTTAATTTCACGAAGCTCCTGATACATGGCAAAACCATCCTGTCCGGTTTCTACCGTCCACCGCTGTGATAAAACGGTCTGGAACACGTGTCCGTCTACAATATATTTTTTAATCTTTTCTACTTTTGCAGCATACTGCTCCGGGGTGTCAGACTGTCGAATGATGCGTCCGTCCGGGACAAATGGAGTTTTTTCTTTCTTTTCCCCGGATAATGCTTCTTCCATCATCGCTTCCAGCCGGCTTTGTGCCCGTTTTTTTCCTTCTTCATTATCCTCTTCAATGACAACTGCCGTCATGGTTTCCGCCATATGGTCAATGGACAAAAACTCTGTCACAAGCATAAGCTGTATGGTTCCGATACCAATCTCATCCGGATTGTTATCCGGAAGCTTTTCCCGGTATCTTACAAAGTCATACCCCAGTGCTCCTACCAGACCGCCGGCAAACGCCAAGGGTATCCCTTCTTCCTGACGGATTTCAAAATCACTGTAATAGGCCTTCAGTAAATCCATCGGATTGCCCGACAGTTCTGTATGGTTGCCATCCTTTCTGTGAATAACCAACCGGTCTTTTCCGGAAGAAATCAGCTCTTCCGGGTCTTTTCCCATAAATACATAGCGGTCATAATTCTTGTCATAGCTTTCCAGAAGAAAACCAATCTGTTTTCCTACAAAGCTGTGATAAATGTCTACTGCTGTTTCATTGATGATACTGACTGTTTTCGTATAAGCCTTCCTGATTCGCTTCATTTTTTTCCATCTCCTTTTCTTTTCATTCCGTCTTCGCAGTTTTGTGTTTGAAAGGAGTTCGGCGCTTCCCCCGGAGGTTTTTTTATTAGACAGGAAATGCTCATTTCCTTACAAATAAAAAAGTCCCTGACTAAATTAGTCAGGGACGAATAATCCGCGGTGCCACCCTTTTTAGTATATAGCAATCCAAAAACAGCTATATCACTCTCTCACTTCTGATACGGAACTGAATCGATATCATACCCCTGTAACGCGAGGACGCGGCATCAGCTACTGTAATTTCACCTTGCATCTCCCAAATCCATTCCTTTCCTCTTCCCATATCGGCTCTCACCTGCCCGACTCTCTGTTATGTTCCGATAGAAAGTACTACTTTTGTTCAAAGACTTTCAAATATTAGCTTTGGATAGAGTATAGCAATTTCCGAAAACGATGTCAACTATTTTATTTTACGAACCGGAATCTGTATCTCGGAAAGCCATTCTTCCTCCGTATCTTTGTTCCATACTCCGTCAATATACCGTTCACGGATGTTTCCACAGATTTCATATCCATTCTCTTCAATAAAATGAAGAACTGCTGCATAAGACCGGGAAAACTCATGATAAGAACCTTTATGAAAGATACAGGCCGCCTGGATTTCCGGGAAGTCCTGAAATGTCACTATGTCAGAATCCTGTTTTTTCTCAGTGACCGCTTCGCAGGTTTCAATCAAAATATTCTCTTCTTTATAGCCAGGCTCCAGATAATGAGTAAAACAGTATTCCGGAGAAGCACAGCGACAGCCCAGACGCTCCATTTCTGCGCCCATGGCCGGCATAAGCTCAAAAAGGTCATCATAGGACTCTATTCTCGCTTTTGCCGTGGCAGCAATGACTGCGGGAATCGTTCTGACCAGCACCGGTGCGTCCAGAGAAGCCTCCCCGCCGGCAAGATATCCTTCAATCACCGCAATCTGCCCGGCAAGCTCCGCAATCTGCGCAAGGAGCTCTGTCTTTTTTCTTTTCAGAAAGGCGGTTTCGTCTTCTCCCTGTTTCAGCTTTTTGATATCTCCCAGGGTAAATCCCGCCTGTTTCAGGGCCGTAATCTGATGAAGCTGTGCCATCTGATCCATAGAATAATAACGATACCCATTTTCTCCGTCTACACAGGCAGGGGCAAGAAGCCCCTGTTCTTCATAAAATCGCAGTGTTTTTATGGTAATGTGATTCATCTGCGCAAACATACCGATCCGGTAAAGCTGCCCATTTTGTTTTTCTTTACAGCTTTCGTGTTTCTTATGCATTTTCACAGCTCCCTCCTCCTATTCCCACCGAAATGCCTTTACAGCAATTGTACTGCAGACAATGGTAATTAGCAAAAGCAATATTACAACATATTTTGCCACAGGAAAGGTCATTCCCATGGAAACTGCCTTCATCAGTTTAATCCCCTGGGTCAGGGGCATAATGTTTGCCACCGCCTGCAAACCTTTCGGAAAAAGCTCATAAGGAACTGTAGCCCCGGATAAAAACAGCATGGGAAAATATACCAGACTTGTTACTGCATTCATCGTTTTTACGGTTCGGCAAAGACTTGCAATCATCAGACCGATAGAAAACATGGAAACCAGTGTCAGCAGCCATGCGCCGACAAACAATAAAGGATTTCCCGGCATCCGGTAACCAAAAACAAGTGCCGCTGTCGCCGAAACAAGAATCGCTGAAATTCCTGCCATTACGGCGCTGCATAAGGTATCGGCGCCGAGAAGCCATGCCGGGCTGCAGGGACTGCAGTAAAAATGCTTTAAAATCTTTTTATCCCGGTAATCCACAATGACAATAGGAATACTCATAAAAGCACTGCAGCAGATTCCCACAGCAATCAGGGAGGCAAATGCACTCTGCAGATATGTGAGGCTGCTTCCCGCTGCACTTTTTCCCTCACCAATCATCCCGATTAACAAAAGAACCGCAACGGGCATACATAAATTAAAAATAAAAACATCTGCTGACCGGAAAAATAATTTCTGCTCTGTACGATATATCTGAAAAAACCGTTTCATCTCTCTACCTCCAGTCCCATGTACCATAAGTATGCTTCCTCCAGATTATCACAGGGGGAGGCCTCCACAACTTCGGAAACCGAACCTCTGATTACTTCTTTTCCATCTTTTATCAGCATGATTTCATCACAGAGAAATTCCGCTTCTTCCATATAGTGAGTTGTTAAAAAGATGGTCAGCCCTTCTTCTTTCATTCTTTTTAAAGTTGTCCAGATTTCCCGTCGTGCCGCCACATCAAGCCCTGTCGTAAGCTCATCAAGAAAAACCACTTCCGGATTGCCAAGCAGTGCCAGAATCACAGAAAGTCTCTGTCTCTCACCGCCGGAAAGCTTTACCACCTGGCTCTTTTTAAAATCCGACAATCCAAACTGTTCAAGAAGTTCCCGGTAATCCCTGGGATTCTCATATAAAGCAGCATGCTCCTGACAGAGCTCCTCCACCCGGATTGCTGCCTGATAATGGGAATCCTGAAGCTGTACGCCCGTTCTTTCAAAAACAGCTTTCCGGTTTTTTGCTGCTTCCATCCCAAAAATCATAGCCTTTCCGGAATCCTGCTTTTTTAATCCCAAAATGATATCAATTGTGGTACTCTTTCCTGCTCCATTGTGTCCTAAAAAACCAAATACCTGCCCTTTTTCCACAGAAAAAGAGAGACTGTCAACAACTTTCCGTCCGTGAAATGATTTGGAGATTTCACAGACTTCAATACACTTTTTACACATAAGATTCCTCCTTTAACTTTCCTTAAAGCAATCTTACATTCTCCCCCTAAGGGGAGAGTCAAGTATATTTTTTATGTTTTCCAGTCTCTCCTGTTATTTATTTTTATTTTGTTGCAGCATACTGCTCATAATGCCTCTTTTTATCCGCATACATGGATGCATCCATATTTGTGAGAAAGATTTCGATATCTTCCTTTGCCGGGTCAAATTTACTGTATCCCATGGCAAAGGATAAATCGTAGTCGACATCGGAAGCGGCTTTTACCTTTCTCGTATTATACCGGATACGCTCCATGGTTTCTTTTATTTCCTTTTCGCCTTCTGTACGAAGCAGGACAATAAACTCATCTCCGGCATACCGGAATGCAATGCCGTTTTCCGGAAGTGATTCCGAAAGAATCTGTCCGATATCCCGAATCGCCTGGTCACCGGCAGAATGTCCGCATTTATCATTAATTCTCTTAAAATCATTCACATCTATCATAATACCGCCGACCGAAAACCGCGGACTGGATTTATGCTGACGCAAAATACTGTCCAGATATCGTCGATTATACAGTCCGGAAAGAGAATCCACAAAGGTATTGCGTGCCTGAATTTGAATATAGGTAAACACAAGGGTAATCGCTACCGAGGTCCATCCTAACGTAACTCCATAAACCAGCCCCTGTACAATCGTTCCGATAATACACGGAACCATAAAGTAATAAATCGGGAAAAAACGGATCCGAAATCCCTGTCTTTTGGATTTCTCTGACAGGAAAATGCTGTAAAAGAAATACAAAAACAAAGTTACATACGCTACCCAGACCAGACTGCCTCTCTCATAGACATTCTGTTCCGAAATGGAAAATACAATCCCGCATCCCCCCAGATTCACAATATCCAAAGCAAGATTGATCATAAGGGGAATTGCCAGAACTCCGGCTTTTTTACGGGTTCTTGCCAGATTATTGTAAATACGCAAATCCACATAAAGACACCAGAGGAAACCCAGGATACAGGTTCCAACAAAACAGAAGCTGTTAAGTAAATACGAACAGAGTCTGTCACCGGTAAACAATCTGCCGTCAACGACAAAGCTCAGGGCTTCTGCCAGGCATCCACCAATCGTAAGCCATATCATCGCATCAAAAATGCGGTCAGAGGCAAAATGCTTCTCGTTATTTTCAATAATTGTACGATATAAAAAAAACATCAGAAAAATTCCAATCCCATTGACAATCAGAACCTCTGCAGTATTTCCAGTATACATGTCTCCTCCAGTGATTGCATGATAATATTATTTAAAGACACTTGATATTTCATTATAGCATTTTAACCGGCCAAAATGCAATCAATAAAATTCCTCTTGACTTTTTCCCCCGGAAGATTATAATAGGCACCAATGAATCAAAGAAAGTTCACCTAAATTCGTTGAAGAGAACAATGCTGTGTCTGTGCAGATATTCAGAGAAGCTGTGGTTGGTGCGAACAGTGATATCGGCAGATTCGGATATCCTCTCTAAGGAGCGGCCTGAACCGATGCAGTAGGGCCCGCCGGAAGCCTCCGTTATCGGGAAAGTGTATGTTAGTACACTATGAGTGTCGCCATTTGGCGGAAACAGGGTGGTATCGCGGATTATTTCGTCCCTTTCAGTTTTATCTGAAAGGGATTTTTTATTTCCTGCTCTTTCCGGCGAAAAAGCTGTTCTTATCTTTGAAAATAAATAAATTTTTTCCAGGAGGAATTATCAATGAAACCCTTACAAAAATTCAGCAAATTATTATCTGACTACACTTCACCGGTAGTCATTGCAATTGCCATCGTCACCTTTTTTGTGCCTTCTCTCATGGGCTGGGTGAATTATCAGCTGTTCACTGACCCTGTTGCAAACAAATTCACAAGCCAGTCCATTATTCTCGGCATTATTA
>JALEIY010000008.1 GCA_022769785.1 Eubacterium sp. | reverse complement strand
TTTAGTTTTTTACCATTGATGTGGTAACTGCAGATTTAGATTAGGAGGAATGAAAATGAAGAGTAAGCAGAAAAACTATTTGAATCGAACATGTATAGCAATCTGTATCTTATTATTTACCCTTGTGTTTATCAGACCTGTGTATGTAGAGGCAGGAACTCCCGCTATTGTTAAAATTCCTTCCGGGTCAGATGCCGGGCTTGACAAATATGACATTACCGGGGATGGCATTCCTGATTCTATCAAAGCATTTTCCGATTATGATGAATACGATTATTATTACTTATATGTAACAGTGAATGGTAGAACAGCCTACAAAACTGAATTAAACGAAGAATATGCTTCCTTCGAAGCAAAAATAATTCACTTAAAAAATGGAAGAACATTTCTGTATTTGGCAAACAATTTTATGGAAAATAATAGTTCTTATAAAATCTACAAATATAGTAATGGTTTATTCAAGCCAATCATAAATTTGAATTCTAACGTTGGAAAACAATCCTATGGGACTTATTTTGGAAATATCATCTTAAAAGTAAGCGGAAACACTTTGAAAGTATATGGAACTCATCACTCTTATACTCTGGGAAAAGTTTCGGTGAGACATGAATATGTCTACAAGAACGGGGTATTAAAATTATCCCCTGCGACAGGTTATATTAGAAAAATAACACAGAAAAAGAATAACAAGCTGATATCTTCAAGAACACTCACTGTAAAGAAAAGTCTTACAGCTTACAAGTCTGCCACCAGCAATAAAAAATACTTTACACTAAGAAAGGGACAAAAAGTGACTGTAGATAAAATCTACTATTCTAAAAAAAGTGGTCTGAGAGTCCGTACAAAATATAAGAAAAAATATGGATGGATAAAATGTTCCAAAAAGAAGAATAATGGGTATTTTAAATATATTTACCTTCCAATACTATAGACAAAAGGGAAACCACAGAGCGGCTACCCTAATAAAAGTTACATAGTCCTAATGGATCGCCGTCAACTATTTGCGATAGTTGACGGCTATTTTCGTTTATCCCTGAAAATCTTATCACAAAGACCTGCAAGGGCTACAATGAATATTCTTTTCTGAAACAATACAACGATTTCTTATTTCCCTATTCTTTCCAAGACACTACAACATAATTTCCATTGGTGTTATTGGCAATTTTTCCAATCCATTTCATTTCTCCCTCTGCACGGGCTCTCAAGAAAGGCTCGGACGTATCTGCCGCCTTCAGGCTGGCATTAATTACCCACCATTTATTGGATATCTCTGCACGGTTTAAATCTTTTCCCAGACGATATGCCTCATAATATGGAGTTGCCTCTGGCAGTGTTACAATAACAACCTCTGTCTCGGCCTGATTTTTCAGCCTTGGAAGAAGTTTTTTAACCGATTCCGGAATATCTGCATTGGAATGCTGCATTTCTCTTGCATAGCTCTCCGTTGAATTCAGAAGCAGGAGTGTGTGTCCGGTTGGAGCGGTATCAATGACGACAACTCGCTCTTCCGCTTTCTCCACAATCTCGGCAAAGGCACGGAAAACAGCAATTTCCTGCGTACACGGAGAACGAAGGTCTTCTTTGATATAATCTAAATCTTCTTCACTGATTCCTCCTGCAATAGATTTCGCAATCACTTCATCCTGATATTTTTTCAGTTCTTCTTTTTCATCAATATTGCTGATTTCAATATCATATTTTTCCAATCCCGCCTGGCTCATATGACCCGCCGGGTCGGTTGTCGTAAGATGTACCTTTTTTCCCTTTCCGGCAAGCCCCTTCGCAATCTCAATGGCAACCGTTGTTTTCCCAACTCCGCCTTTTCCCATGGTAAAAATTACTTTTTTCCCTTTTTGATATAATTCATCAATTAATAAATCTAATTTCGGAAAATCCATTTTCTGAGAATAGAATCCTGTATCCGGCAGCACATCGTCATAAAGCATACGACGGATATTTTTAATTCCACTCACATTATAGGAACGAAGAGGCACAGTAAAGATCGGCATACTTTTCAGTGCTTCCGGCATATCCTCCATTGCTTTTTGCTGTCTGTCATAGAAGCTTTTTGCAATTTTATCTTTTGGGTTCACCTTTTCCAGGGTTCCATTGACAATCAGCATTTGGTTCTTTACTCCGATATCCGCCAATTCCGCGGATGCCCTTGATGCTTCCATAAGAGGTGCCGGTTCCGGTCTGCTCACCAGAATCAAAGTAGTCATTGTCCCATCTGACAACGTCTTTACTGCTTTTGCATACATTTCCTTTTTTTCACCAAGCCCTGCCAGCTGTCCAAGACAGGATGCTCCATGGGTACTCTCATCAATAAAATTATCCCAGGCAGAAGGGAGCTGCAGCATTCTTAAAGTATGACCGGTTGGTGCAGTATCAAAAATGATATAATCATATTTCTGATTAATTTCGTCATCTGTGATAAAATGAGAGAACTCATTAAACGAAGCAATCTCCACCGTACAGGAGCCGGATAACTGCTCCTCCATATTCGCAACAACGGACTCCGGAAGCTTACCACGGTAAGGCCCCACAACAGACTCCCGGTATTCCGCAGCCGCCTCTTCCGGATTAAGATTGGCAACCGTAAGATTCGGTATTTCTTCAATAAGCACGCCTTTATTATTCAATTCCTTTTCAAACACATCCTGAAGATTGGAAGCAGGGTCCGTACTAATCAAAAATACTTTTTTCCCGTGGTCTGCCAGAAACACTGCCGTTGCACAGGCTGTCGAAGTTTTCCCAACGCCGCCCTTTCCTGTATAGAATAAATATTTTGTAAGCTCTGCTGTTTCCGGTTGAAATTTATGGTACATAGTATTCCTCCCATTAAATGATTTTATTTTCAAATGTTTTATTAATCATATGACTTTATTAAAATTAATCCGATATCCGTAGATATCGGTTAATTCTCTGAAAAATAATCAACTGACCTGACTATCTTTCCGTCTGTGAAAACGTCGTTCGAGAATCAAATCAGAAATACATTCACAAGGTATATTCATCGTCAAATATTCCTGATACTTTTCCTCATCTTTTTTTATCACTTCTTCCTCAGACAACCTTCCCATTATCTCTCTGATAAACGGATTATTATCAAGAAAGGCTTCATTAATCCGAAAATAGGAAAATTTATTTTCCTTCCAGCTTATGAGAAGACCAAGGTTCGTCATATTCTTAAGATGTCTGGACAAATTGGACTGACTGATTTCCGTGAGATACTCAATTTCACAGACACACATCTCTCGTTGGTTCAGGAGGTTCAATATCCTTAATCGATTGATATCCGATAATGTTTTTAAAATACTAGCAATCATTTTTGTTACCTCATTCACTGCTTTTTCATATGTGTATATGTGCATATGATATATCCTTACTTTTACCTTGTCAATATACTGTTCCGCTATATTTTAATAAATCACCCGTTGTTGTTATGATAAATTATCCACAGCAACAGCCGTTATCATCGCCTCCGCAGCAGCCTTCCGCTGCTTTTGAAAGCTCCTCTTTTACCATAATTGTCACTAATTCCTCTGTGGAAGTACCGGTCCATTCCATCAATTCATCATTGGACGGATATCCCCCTTTTTTCATGACCTTACCATCCACAAGGGTAATCGGCAGTGCATCTACACCTTCATTCAAAAGTACTTCATTTACCGCTTTATTCTCGACATAAATCTGCGGTTCATCCGAAAGATTATGTCTACGAATATCTTTTCCTGCCTTCTGCAAATTGCTGATAATGGTTGCCATCCGCAATAATTCAGGATCCACTCCCGGTCCGCAAACACCTGTTGAACAACACATTGCTGGATCAAAGATTTCTACTCTGCTCATATTACTTTCCCTGCCCTTCCATGATTACGCATCAGATATTCCTTCTTGTTAATATCGATACCAAATCACTTGTTTTATATTTCATTTGATTTTATATTCATATGATATTCTCTTCATTTGATTTTGTCAATAGAAATTTAGGAAGAATAAGTTTATTAATCGGAATCATTCCGGCTGTCTCCTGCATAAAACCTGAAATCTCAGAAAGTACACCACTAGTAAAAATGCCCAGGATAAGGCTTCCGCATATGCAATCACCATGTTTCCGAATCGCCCTGCAAAAGCATAGGATGCTGCAATGCGAACTCCCAATCCCACAATACCCGTTACTCCGGAAAAAAACATGTCTCCAGTTCCTTCCAGATATCCTCGAATCGCCATGACAAGACCGTAAACAATATAGCAGCTGGCGATTGCACGGAAGAAATCTTTTCCAATTTGCACGGATTCCGGATTCAGGCCAAACATGGCAATCAGATATCCGCCTGCCACCAGAATCAGTCCCGTCAAACACAAAGAGATGGCGGCTATCATAAATACACCGATTTTCAAAGTTCTTCTGGCCCTCTCGGAATTTCCGGCTCCGGTATTTTGTGCAGCAACCGTTGCAATTCCGGAGCCAAAATTCACAATTGGCAGAATAAGCACCATATCCACCCGATAGGCCGTCGTAATCGCTGCAACTGTTTGTTCACCAAACCCGTTCATAAATCTCTGAAGAATCAGACTCCCAATCGAACTGCTGCCGGACTGAACAGCCGATGGCAGACTGAGCTTTGTTCCGCTTTTTAATACCGAAAAATTGAGCATTTTTTTATTCATTCGAAATCTTAATAACGGATATTTTTTTATTGCATACAAAATCACAAATGCCGTCATTCCCACCTGGGACATAACGGTTGCCACCGCTGCACCTGCTGCCCCATAGCGAAATATCACCACAAAAAGAATATCAAGCACCAAATTCATTCCGGAACAAACCAGTACAGATAAAAACGGTGCCCTGCTGTCTCCCAGCCCTCTCAGCACTGCTGAGTATGTATTATAAACCGCCAGAAAAGGCACCCCCATAAACAGAATCTGTAAATATTCTTTCCCAATCGAAAATATTTCTGCCGGTGTATCTAAAGTCATCAAAATGCTATCTGCAAAAGCAATCCCTATTAATGCAATGATAAAAAAGGAACCGCCCAGCAAACACAGGAAGGAAGATAAAATTCCTTTCAACTCCTCTTTTTTTCCCATGCCGTATTTTTGTGCCGCCAAAATCGAAACACCTGATGTGAAACCGACTATGGTCGTCACAAATAAATTGTAAAGCGCGGTCGTTGCACCGATTCCTCCAAGAGCCAGCTCTCCCTCCACATTTCCCACAATAAAAGCATCCACCCAATTGAAAAGCTGTTGGAATAAACCGCTGAGTATTAAAGGCACCGTAAATAGAACCAATACTTTTACGATATTTCCCTGTGTCATGTCATTTTTCATTGGTCCTCCTCCATAAAAATCATCATTTAAAAAAAACGTCCAAAAGCTACCATACCGCAAAATCGATACCATAGAGGTAACTCGTGAACGCCTCAGATAACTGTCTGATTTATACTCAATCAGTTACATACAGTTTTCGTAATTCCTGCTCGGATAATTCGGAAAAAGAAATTTCGTGCTTTCTCTGATATTGTAAATGTTTTTCATAATTTACAAATCCCATTTTTCTTTTTTATCTTCTAACTGCATATTAAATATTTCTTTCTGAGTTTCTATTTCTGCTCTTAACTCTTCTTCTGTTGGTAGATAAAGTTTATACTTTGAAGCAAAAAGTTGTTCGTTGCCATGAAGTATCGAATATCTCGCAATATCCTCATCTGTGTCTGAACACAATACTATTCCAAGCGTAGGATTATCATTCTCAGACCGCTTTAATTCATCATACATTCTGATATACATATCCATCTGCCCTACATCCTGATGGGTTATTTTTGTTGTCTTAAGATCAATCAGTACAAAGCATTTCAAAATATAATTATAAAAAACCAGATCAATATAATAATCTTCCTTTTCTGTATGGATGTGTTGTTGCCTGGCAACAAATGCATACCCTTTTCCAAGCTCCATTAAAAATTTCTGTAAATTGGTAAGTATACTTGATTCCAATTCTGTTTCCGTAAAGGAAGTATCTGCTTTAAAGCCAAGAAATTCAACTATCATTGGATTTTTTACAAATTCAAGCTGATCATTCTGATAATCCTCTGTTAACTGATGCATTTCTTCGATTACAGGTTCTTTCACCTGAGACTTTAGTAACCTATAATAATATTGTGATTCAATATTTCTTTTCAGAGTTTTTACACTCCATGTTTCTTTGTATGCTTCGTCCTCATACCAAGCTCTTGCCGCCGGATCTTCAACCCTGATTAATTCTCTATAATGAGTCCACGAAAGAAGTTTTGAAGATTTTGGACTCGATGAGTCCAAAATGTCTGGATACATTTTGTAAAATTTAACATATTTATAAAGACTGCTCTGTTCGTATCCTTTTCCGTATTTTTCTGTTAACTGATGTGACAGTTTCTTCATTATTGCTTTTCCATAATGACCGGATCTATTTTCTCCTGGAGCTTCATCCTCTGCAATCCTTTTGCCTAGCAATCAGTTTCTTTGTAACAAAGACAAACTTATTGCTTTATAAGCAACTTTTTGGGCAACCTCAATAATTTCACATGCATCATCAAATACATTATCCGTTTTAACATATTTTAGTAATTCATCTGCCATTGCAAAATCCTTTCCATTGAAATTCATACTCATCCAATAATTAAGAGATACTGAAGTCTGATATTCATTTTTCATTAATGATTGATTTATTATTTCAATAAATCACTTTCTTTTTTATAATCATATAATTCCTGCTAAAAAAACCAAGACACCAACAAGTATTCCAAAAATCTTTTTCATACACGTATTTTTCTCAAAACATATTAATATACAAAGTTTAATTATGAAATCATTTTATCATTTTAAAATAGCTTTCACAACCCAAACACTTTTACTATTTCCTTCGTTTCATGCTTCGGAACATTCTTTGGAACTGGCTCATTTTATCTACGTCATGTAGTGAAAAATATTCTTTTATCTGCTGATCGGACAGCCCCTCTTCAATCCCTTTGATGATCTCCTCCAATTCCTCTTTTGTAAGTTGATCTGCATTATTTATGGACTTCCTCTCCCGTTCTTTTACTACATCCGACGGAGGCTCCATGGAGATGTTCCTGCTCCGGACTTCACCCAGCAGCATTTCTGCATCTGCAGGCTTTGGACCGCTATAAAATTCATCTGCTCAGAGCCGCACATGGATCGGCAGTTTTTCGCCTTTGCATTCATTGTTAGCCACATCCCTGCGTACCCGGAATAGCTGGGTATAAAACAGATTGATGAACAGATTATATATAAAAATGAATAGTACCGACCCGATTCCAGTGGGGATTTAAAGTTTAATGTCTTGACCGTCATTCCCTTTTCTTTCAGATACTTTCCATGCTTTTTTAGCAAGTCTCCTTTGATATCCAGAATGATATTGGTACAGTTGGCCCGGAGCAGGTTCGGTGTCAAAACAGAAGTCGTTTTATTAGACCCGGATCACGCAATTTTTATCTGCCCTTTTGATATTTTCCCACTCTACCACTCCATGTTCCTTGTCAAAATGGTAATCCCGGTAATAGGTAATAAAATAAGACACGGCCAGCAGCCAGAGGATCGGGGTAATTCCCATGGCCAGCAGTGTCTTTTCATTGAACCAGTTATGGATTGGGTGCATGAAAATATAGGCTAATTTTTCTTTCATCACGCAATTCCGCTATTTCATTCCGGATAGTTTCATCCGGTTTCTTTGAAATAGCCGTTCCTTCGTATAACATTGATTTTTTCGTTCTCTCAATATACGGACTGACCATTTTTCGTTTTTACACATTGCAGCATAAAAAACTCTTTTTAATTCATCTTCTATTGGAAGCAATTCTACAAAATGTGACCATGTCAATTGTCGCGACAGTGTCGCCACTTTTCTATCAGACCATTGACACAGAATTAATTGTCTCCACCGTTCTATAGTTTTTCCATTTTTTTATTTTCATATGTAATTTTATGAATTGAAAAAGGCACCCCATTATGGAATGCCCTATATAAAAAATAGGGACACTCGTTCTCAAGTATCCCTATAATCTATCAAATATTTGATAGTCCACTATTCACTTTCATCATCAGGATTTATTGTGTTCCACGCACCGACATCTAACGCTACAACCACCGTAATTTGAGTTATAAGCTGTTTTGCTTTCCTGTTTTCATCAATTCTATTAAAACTGAAAAACTCCACAGAGTGCTTAAATTCAAGGACTTTTAGATATCCTTGCGTTGTATTGCAACCACACTCTCCACATGTGTCGAGTGCCCGAACTGATCAACCACAGCAACTTTTTTTATCTC
>JALEIY010000001.1 GCA_022769785.1 Eubacterium sp. | reverse complement strand
TACGAAGGATACGGACAGCTGGAAAATGGTGTCGGTATGATGCGCCTCCTGATTTCGGAGGTAGGGGAAGCTCTGGATGAAATGCAGGGAGATAACCGGGAAAGGGAACTTTCGATTGCTACGGCAAAGCTGGCATATCCGACCATATGTATGCTGACAGAGCGGATAAGAGAGAAATATCCGAATATCGTTATTCGGGTATATTGCATTGAGAATCATTTCTTCGGAGAGATGATTACCGTAACCGGACTTTTGACCGGTCAGGATATTATAAAGCAGTTAAGCGGCAAAAAGCTGGGAGAGCGTCTTTTGCTGCCGGGAAATATGCTGAAGGCAGATGAAGACATTTTCCTTGATGACATCACGCTGAATGAACTCAGCACTGCTTTACAAGTTCCGGTGAATATTATAAAATCAGAGGGAGAAGACCTCGTAAAATGTGTGACACAATAATCATTTCTGCAAAAGCAGATTCAGTTATAGTTAAATGGAGGATACGATGAGTAAACCAGTTGTTGCAGTAGTGGGACGCCCCAATGTGGGAAAGTCCACATTATTTAATGCCTTGGCGGGAAGCAGAATATCCATTGTGGAAGATACTCCGGGAGTAACAAGAGACCGAATTTATGCGGATGTAACCTGGCTTAATTATCATTTTACCCTGGTAGATACCGGCGGTATTGAGCCGGAGTCCGATGATGTGATTTTATCAAGAATGAGAGAACAGGCAGAGACTGCGATTGCCACAGCGGATGTTATTTTATTCCTTACGGATGTAAAGCAGGGTCTTGTGGATGCGGATTTCAAGGTGGCAGATATGTTAAGAAGGTCCGGCCGTCCGGTTCTTCTTGTTGTAAATAAAGTGGACAGCTTTGAAAAGTATATGCCGGATGTCTATGAGTTTTATAATCTGGGGCTGGGAGATCCGATTCCGATTTCCGCGGCAGGAAAGCTTGGCATTGGTGATATGCTTGATAAAGTGGTGGAACGGTTTGACCCTTCTTCACTGGAAGAAGTCGAGGATGACCGGCCAAAGATTGCCGTAATCGGAAAACCGAACGCAGGAAAATCTTCCATCATCAATAAGCTGCTCGGAGAGGAACGAGTCATTGTCTCACCGATTGCCGGCACCACAAGGGATGCCATTGATACTACGGTAAAACGAAACGGACAGGAATATGTCTTCATTGATACCGCAGGCTTGAGAAGAAAAAGTAAGATTAAAGAAGAACTGGAGCGTTACAGTATTATTCGAACCGTTTCTGCCGTAGAAAGATGTGATGTGGCGGTACTTATCATTGATGCGACGGAAGGAGTTACGGAACAGGACGCTAAAATTGCCGGAATTGCCCATGAAAGAGGAAAAGGCATGATTATTGCCGTAAATAAATGGGATTTAGTGGAAAAGGATAACAATACCGTCAATGAATTTACCAGCAAACTTCGGGAAAAGCTTTCCTATATGCCATATGCGGAGATTGTTTTCCTTTCTGCCAAAACCGGACAGCGTCTTGGCAAGCTCTTTGACCTGATTGATGCGGTCATTGAAAACTGTGCTCTCCGGGTACAGACAGGGGTATTAAATGAGATTCTCACGGAGGCAATGGCAATGAAGCAGCCGCCGTCAGATAAAGGAAAGAGACTGCGAATCTATTATATTACGCAGGCTTCCGTAAAGCCGCCAACCTTTGTCATGTTTATCAATGATAAAAAACTGACGCATTTTTCATATACCAGATATATTGAAAATCAGATTCGAACAACATTTGGTTTCCGGGGAACGCCGATTCGTTTCATCTACCGGGAAAGAAAGGAGAAGTAATGACAGGTTATATTGGGCTTTTTGCAGCAGCGGTTGTAATCGGTTATTTTTGCGGCTGTCTTCAGAGCGGTTACCTTATCGGCAAGGTATGCGGACTGGATATCCGTCAGTATGGCAGCGGGAATGCCGGTACTACCAATGTTTTACGAGTACTGGGAAAAAGTCGGGCCCTGTTTACTTTCCTTGGAGATGCATTAAAGGGATTTATTCCGGTGTTGATTGTGAAGTTTCTTGTGGCACCGTTATTTCCGGAGCTCAACAGTCAGCTTTTGCAGTTAGTGACAGGCTTTGCGGTTGTACTGGGACATGATTATCCATTTTATCTTCATTTTAAAGGCGGAAAGGGAATCGCGACTACCGGTGCGGTTATGATGGCCTTCGACTGGAGAATGGGCTGTATCAGCCTGCTCATCTTTCTTGTGGTTGTGGCACTGACCAGATATGTATCTCTGGGTTCTGTTCTTTTGTCAGGGGCCCTGGTGATTGAAATGCTGGTTCTGCATCCGGGAAGATGGGATTTGTTTATCATGAGCATTCTTTTTGCTTATTTTGCAATTTACAGACATCGTGCGAATATAAAACGACTGTTATCCGGCACGGAAAGTAAGCTGGGGCAGAAGGTGGAAGTAAAGAAATAAATATCACAAAAACAGGGAGTCGCAATTAATGCGACCCCCTTTTTTCATCCTTCAATTTTCAGTTTCCGATAGACCGTTTTAAGTGTCGCCCGATATAATCCGTATATAAGGGAAGAAATCGCAGCTACGATTGTCATGCAGAGGCCAAATCCGGCCCACCCATATGGGGTGATGCCGTTTTCGCCGTTTGCAGCCAGGATCAACAGATAAAAAGCGAGAATCAAAAAGGTTCCAATGGTAACCGGAGAAAGGAATACCCGGGAAACCTGACGGCGGGCGGTTTTTTGAAGCCAGGCAGAAGAGGCGCCAAGCTTTTTAAGGTTGTTATAAATCTCTTCGTTCGTTATGCATAATGTCAGACTGCGGGTAAATAAAATCACGCCCACTGCGGTAAAACATAAAAGCGAGATAAAAATAAATAAAAGCAGGAAAACCGCCATGGTTGTTGTGAAATCGGACTGGTCAAGAATCCGGAATTTTGGCATGTAAAGCCAGTTCTGACGAAAGACGAAGCTGTCTGGCTGGTCATATTGGATGACCGGGATATCGTATTTTTCTGCGTTCTCCGGGTCAAAGAAGTATTCTTCCCCGTTAGAAAGAAGACGTTTACGGACAATGCGGTCATAACCATCGGGAAGCGCGGCCTCCGGTCCGGAAGAAGATACGATTTCATAAAAGAGTTCTTTCGAAAAAGCGTAGCAGTCATTTTTTACATTGAAAAATACCTGAGTTTCTTTCCATTCATCGGTTAGTCCTTTTGTAAGAGAAGCATAGTCACTGTCATCTATTACGCGGCACTGAAATAACAAATCATTTTTAAGAACAGATTCTACAGGGCGCACTGAGAGAGATTGGCCCGTTACCGGATTGGTTATCCGCGAGATATCATTCGATATTAGACCACCGCTGCCGCCCTCAGAATTAAAAACGGAGGCAACCGTACCCGGCTCTAAATTAAGGTGCTCACCCGTCAGCGCATTCCAGGCACTTTCGGAAAAAAAGCGGCATTCCGAAAGGGTTTCCTGATATTTTTTGGTAAAGGTGATTCCCACCTTTCCTTTGGTTTCCACTTCCTCATACCCGTCGATGGCAAGGGTGGCGGAAGGCTCTGACACATAATCTGTAACTGTGACCTGGTGTTTTGAAGCCAGCTTTTCAATCCGGGTCCGGTCTGGAAGGTTTTGACCGGCACGGAAGAAAAACGAGTAATCCACCGGACGGGAAGCAATGGAAAGCCGGGCCGGTGTGACCAGCATTGGCACATAAAAAGCGGAAAAATAAGCACCGGCAGTCAGTACAGTGATGACCAGCATATTGCGTACGGTCTGTCGCCCCTGAAATTTCATCATTCCTGTGGAAATCAGGTGAGGATAACGGTTTTTCCTCTTCGCCATCCGTTTACAACCGTGTGAAGCAGCATCATATAAAGACCGGCAAAGGCAGGCAGATAAAACAGGCCAGTAAGAAACTCCGGAGCGTACCAGTGAAGAACACGGACACAAAATGTCGGTGTAAAATATCCCAGAATAATTCCTGCCAGAAACAGGAGCACAGAAACCGGCCCAAACCAGCGTGGAGTCGGATGCAGGGCTTCTGCCCGGTGTGACTGGTGGATAATTGAGAGAATATCTGTGCGCTTCATATAACCGGACAGTATCCACAGCAAAGCAATCAGGATAAAAGATGTAAAAATTATGGGAATCAGATAAGCTCTTATATCAAACAGAAGTATCATTTCCGGTGTATCCGCCAGTGTATAGCGGAAAATTGTCCAGACACCCCAGGAAAGGGGAGTGCCCAGAAGGATTCCAAGACCACAGGAATAAAGAGTCAGACCGATAATTTCCTGTTTGAGAGAAACAGACAGTTCTTTTTTTTGAGGCTCCGAGCGCCAGAAAAATACCCGTTTCCCGGGATTTAAAACGGAAAAAAAGGCCTGCGGCATAAAGGGTAAACGCAGCACAGCCGATGACGGCGAGAACAAAAATCATCATCACCTGTTTGCGTGAATCTCCGCCCGGAGGAAGGGTATTTTGCACCGTAGGGGAATACATCATCAGGGAGAAGGCGGTAATCAGCAGGACAGAAAACAAAAGGCAGCCGGATAAACGCAAGAAGCCGGTCCTGAAATGCCAGACGTTTTGCGTTGCCGCGAACCAGGGTATGTCTGACACATCCGTCTTCTAAAATAATTACCTTGTCGCAAAATGATGCGGCAAAGGAATCGTGTGTTACCATAAAAATGGTGGCATTCAGTTCTTTTTTTGCCTGCAGAAAGCTGTCAATGACTGCCCGAGAAGAACGGGAATCCAGATTACCGGTTGGTTCATCCGCCAAAATTATCTCCGGATTATTCATAAGAGCTCTGGCAACGGCGGTGCGCTGTTTTTCTCCGCCGGAAATATCAGCGGGGTATTTATTTTTAATATGGGAAATACCGAATATTTCACAAAGCTTTGCTGCCCTTTTTTCCATGGACGAGTCCACATGTTCACCGATAATTCGGGGAATCATGATATTTTCAAGGACAGTCAGACCATCCAGCAGAAGAAAATCCTGAAAAATAAAGCCCAGTTTTTCGTTCCGTATTTTGGAAATTTCCGTTTCGTTTAATCTTGCAAGGTTGGTTCCGTTTAAGAGGATACTGCCGGAATCTGCGGGAAGATAACAGGAAATACAGTTTAATAAAGTGGTTTTTCCGGAACCGGAGGGTCCCATAACAGCAGTAAATTCTCCGGGCGCAATTTCAAGAGAAATATCCTTTAATACGGGATATTTGGTGTTGCCTGAAAGATAAGATTTGTAAAGATTTAAAACGGTAAGCATTTTATCACTCCTTTTAATTTGATTGATTATTCATTCTGTTTCACGAAACAGACTAACGCATAAATCAGAAGGAGGCAAACGTCCGGTGTCAGTTTTAACACCGGGACTGTAAAGTTTGTTCCATCGTTGTAAAGTTTGACTGGTTTGTTGTCATTTTTGGTTTTGAGAAAAAAAGGGGCTGTGTTATACTGATTGAAATAATAAAACCAGGAGGAAAAATATGCTGCGTTTTGGAATATGTGATGATAACGCACAGGCGAGGTTGACACTTCGATATGATTTGGAATATTTGCTTCAAAAAAGGGGAATATCCTATCAGCCGCTGGCATTTTCTTCCGGTGAGAGAATGCTTCAATGGTTAAAACAGCATCCGGGAGAGATGGATGTGGTTTTTCTGGATATTGAGATGCCCGGAATGAACGGAATGGAAACTGCCAGAAAACTGCGGGAATCCAACGAGAATATCCAGATTGTTTTTGTGACCGGTTATTCAGAGTATGTGTATGAAGGTTATGAGGTCAGGGCACTGGGATATCTTTTAAAACCGGCAAAGACAAAGAAGCTGGAGGAGATTCTTATCAGAACTCTGGAGATTTTGCAAAAAGAGGAAACCCAGGTGTATGTCTGTCGAAACAGGGATGTGACCTGGCGGATTCCAAAGAAAAAGATACTGTATTTTGCATCTGACCGAAGACAGGTGCAGTGTGTGACGGAAGAAAAAACCTATACCTTTTATGGCAAACTGGATGAAGTGGAGATGAAAATGTAATCATTCTGTTTGTATTTTTTCTGTGGGGCTTCTATGTCTGCTATGAAGAATCCCCTTTTGCACGGCTGGTGATGGGAACGGTTCTGTTTCTGCTTCTGGTTCCGGTTAATATGATACTGGACACGGCAGTTTACTGGAAAATCAGTCTGTGGCTGGTGGATTTCGTTGCTGCGCTGGGAAAATTCCTTTTTTCTCTGCTTGCTGGCGGGCTTATCCGTTACCTCAGAAAAAATAAACATGTAATAAGGCTGCCGGAACGAATCTGGGGAATGTGTGCCCTGCTTTGTGCTGCCCCTCTTTTTGTGGTTTTATCCTTTTCCTTCTGGTACGGCTTCTCACCGCTGGAAATGGAAGCAGAAGAATTCCGGCTTGCCTACACCATACTTCCATTTGCGGCTCTGTCCGCGGCAGCAGTCCTGATAGCCATAACCGTGTTTTCCAGACAGTAGGAGCTGGAACAGAGTGCAAAGCTGACCGACTTCCGGAAGATATATTATGACAATCTGCGAACACAGGACAGGGAGATTCGACGGTTCCGTCATGACATCTGTAATCATCTGACGGTTCTCGGCGGACTTCTGGAGAAGAAGGAATATGAGTCTGTCCGGGAGTATATTGAAACATTAAGTGATTCTTCCGCTCTCAAAGGGATGCGAAGAATCTGTGACAATGAAACCGCAAATATAGTATTTTCCTGTAAACTGGAAGAAATGTCCCGACTTGGACTTTCACCCGATATTCTTGTGACAGTACCCACAGATTTAGGCATTACGGATACCGATATCTGTTCCTTGCTGGGAAATGCTCTGGATAATGCCATGGAAGCGGCAAGAGAGGCAAAAGAAAAAGACATCGTGATTCGTGCCAGGGCAGACCGGGGAATGTTTATGTTCCGGGTGGAAAACAGCTTTGCCATACCGCCACAGATAGAGCAGGGGAGCTGTAAGACAAAAAAACCCAATCCACAAAATCATGGATTTGGCCTCGAAATCATGAAAGAAATTGCCGACCGGTACGGAGGCTCACTTGAAACCACAGTAAAGAACGGACGGTTTGAGCTGGTGGTATGTCTGTCGGAAAAAATGGTAAAAGAATCCTCTTCAGGAATCCGGATGTGATTATGGTCAGGGCTATTATTTCGCCAAACCAATGCCAGGCAAAGATTTTGAGAATCTGCTCGCAAAGTCGTCACATCCGGACTGAGATTCTTCCTGAAGTGTCTATTCCTCTGACAGCTCTTCCCAACGGTCATAAAGCTCAAGAAGGAGCTGTTCATTTTTTTCATACTGCAGGGAAAGCTCCATGAGCTTCCCGGCATCGGAAGTATTTTCGGGAAGATTCATGGCTTCTTTGATGGTGTCATTTTCTTCCTCCAGACGGGAAATTTCATTTTCCGTCTTTTTTAAGTCATTGGCCCGTTTTCTCTGTCTGGCAGCCTCTTCCCTGGATTTTTTCCAGTCTTCTCTGGAAGAAGTAGTATCGTTTTGGGATGCGACAGGGGCAGTGGTAACACTTTCGCTGTCGGCGGCAACATTTCCTGCTTCTTTTTGTTCCAGATAATAAGTATAATTGCCTTTATAATTCACGATGCCTTCCGGAGAAAGGTCAAGAATTCGTGTGGCGGTACGATTGATAAAATAACGGTCATGGGAGACGTAGAATACGGTTCCTTCGTATTGGTTGATGGCATCCTCCAGAATTTCCCGGGACTGGATGTCCAGATGGTTGGTCGGCTCATCGAGAATCAGGAAGTTGGCATTGGAAAGCATCAGTTTTGCCAGGGAAACCCGTCCCTTTTCTCCTCCGCTTAAGGTACCAATCTGCTGAAATACCCGGTCGCCGGTAAAAAGAAAAGCGGCAAGGACATTTCGTATCCGTGTATTGGTAAGCTTTGGATAAGCATTGGAAATCTCATCAAAAATCGTATTCTCATCATTTAAAACGTGCTGCTCCTGGTCATAGTAGCCGATGGTGACCTTTGCACCGTATTGAATCCTGCCACTGTCCGCCCGGAGATGCCGGTTAATGATTTTTAACAGGGTGGTTTTTCCGGTGCCGTTGGCGCCCAGAAGTCCCACCACCTCTCCCCGTTTAATGGAAAGATTCAGATTACGGAAGAGATGCTTTTCTCCAAAGGATTTGGTCAGGCCTTCGATGGTCAAAACATCGTTGCCGCTCAGGATTTCCGGTTCGAGCGAGAGGCGCATCTGAGAATTGAGCATAACCGGTTTATCGACCAGTTCCATTTTACTGAGCATTTTTTCCCGGCTTTCTGCCCGTTTGATGGATTTTTCCCGGTTAAAGGAGCGAAGCTTTGTAATAACCTCCTCCTGATGGGCGATTTCCTGCTGCTGATTCAGATACTGCTTCATCTGCGCATCCCGCTGCGCTTTTTTCTTTTCGGCGTACTGGCTGTAATTGCCCTGGAAGACAAGGCTTTCTCCATTTTCAATCTCAATGACCTTTGAAACCACGCGGTCGAGAAAATAACGGTCATGGGAGACGATGAGTACAGCACCCCGGTAATTGGAAAGAAATGTCTCCAGCCAGTGGATGGATTCCATATCCAGATGGTTGGTCGGCTCATCCAGCAAAATAAGATCCGGATGAATCAGGAGAATCCGGCTCAAAGCCACCCGTGTTTTCTGACCACCGGAAAGGGTGTGAATCGGGGTGTCAAACTGTTCCTCCTGGAAACCGAGACCTTTTAAGACACCGGTAATTTCACTTTTCCAGGCGTAGCCTCCGAGTTGTTCAAAACGCTCCGTCAGACGGGAATATTCCTCCATGGCAGAGGAAAGCTCCTCGCCGCTTAAACGGCTGATGGACTGTTCCAGACTACGGATAGACTGTTCCATGGAAATGATATCCTTTTTCGCATCCAGCATTTCTTCATAAATCGTTCGTCTCGACTGTACATCGATGACCTGTGAAAGATAACCGAAGCTTGTCCCTTTCTGAAAAATCACTTCGCCGCTGTCTGCTTCGTACTCCCCGGTGATTATTTTAAGAAGGGTGGTTTTGCCTGCTCCGTTAATACCAATGAGGGCTGCCTTCTCCCCTTCGTTAATTAAAAAATTAACATTATTTAAAACTGATTCGCCTCCAAAAGCCTTTGATATTTTTTGACAAGCTAAAATCATAGAAACCTCCATAATAAAATGAGTAAATAACGGCTGTATTTTAACATGAATACTATAATAAGTAAATATTTATCGTTAGTGCATCGAAACTTATTTGACAAAAATCACAATTATGTATATAATTTACTTATTGTGTAGTCTGATAAATGAAAAAGTTTTATCAAAGGGAGGATCTTATGTCGGACCAAAATATGAAAACAAAATCTGTTAACGAAAAGGTAATTTCGCCGGCTGTAATAAAAAGATTGCCCCGTTATTATAGATACCTTGGTGATTTGCTGAAAAATGATGTCGTTCGGATTTCATCCAAAGAACTGAGTCAGAAAATGAATGTAACCGCTTCTCAGATTCGTCAGGATTTGAATAACTTTGGCGGTTTCGGACAACAGGGGTATGGATACAATGTAGAATATCTTTATAGTGAGATGGGAAAAATACTCGGACTTGACAGGGATAATAATATCATTATTATCGGTGCAGGTAATCTGGGACAGGCCCTGGCAAACAATCAGGATTTTGACAGTAACGGATTTAAGATTATCGGTATTTTTGATGTCAATCCAAAGCTGATTGGAATGACAGTAAAAGGCGTGGAAGTATACGATATAGATATGTTAAAGGATTTTATTGCCCATCATGATGTGAGAATTGCTGCGCTGACGTTGCCAAAGAGCAAGGCTCCGGTGATTGCAAGGGAGTTATGCGATTTGGGAATCAGGGCATTCTGGAATTTTGCCCCGGTGGATTTAAGCCTTTCAGAGGATGTTATCGTGGAAAATGTTCACCTTTCCGAAAGCATCATGACATTATCCTATCGTATTCACAGTAAGAATCAGTAAAACAGTAAGGAGAAGAGAAAGGACTGCGGTTTTTTATCTTCTCCTTCTTTACCGTAGGTGGAGAAATTGCCGCCGGATATTTTATCAGGAGGAGAAGGGATGAAATATCTTTGTACCAGAGAAGAGATGCAGCAGATTGATGCATATAGTATAGAAAAAATCGGGATTCCGGGGCTGGTGCTGATGGAAAAAGCGGCCATGGCAGTCCGAGACGAGATAACAAACAGATTTTCCTCGGATTCTTCCGTACTCATTGTGGTCGAAAAAGGAAATAACGGGGGAGATGGCCTTGCTCTTGGACGGCTTTTGATGGCCGATGGTTACACCGTGACATTTTATGAAATCGGAGGAGTGCGTCATGCCACCGATTCGTATGAAGTCCAGAAGAACATTTTATTATGCCTGGGTGCGGAATTTGCAGAAGAATTGCCGGAAAAAAACTACCATATTTATGTGGATGCCATTTTTGGTGTCGGGCTCAAGCGGGAGGTCGGTGGTGTCCATAAAGAAGTAATCGATACCCTCAATGAGAGAGAAGGATACAAAATCGCTGTGGATGTGCCATCCGGAGTGGATGCGAGCACAGGACAGGTGGCAGGGACAGCCTTTGTGGCCAATCTGACCGTAACCTTCGGACTTGGCAAGGTGGGCCTGGTGCTTTATCCGGGTGCTGATATGGCGGGAGAGGTTATTGTTAAGGACATCGGATTTCCAAAGAGAGCAGTTGAAATGGTATGCCCATCTGTGGTAACCTTTGAGAAAGATGATTTGCGTCTCCTTCCCCTGAGAAAAGCCCGCTCCAATAAAGGGACCTATGGACGGGTGCTGCTTATTGCCGGTTCAGTCAATATGGCGGGTGCGGCATATCTGTGTGCGCTGGCTGCCTATAAAAGCGGTTGCGGGCTGGTACGGATTTTCACCTGCGAGGAAAATCGTGTGATTATGCAGCAGTTGATTCCGGAAGCCATTATGACCACTTATTCTTCAGTGGAGGAAGCATTGTCCCTGCTTCCGGAAGCCTTATCCTGGGCGAATGTGGCGGCCATCGGACCGGGGCTGTCGGTTTCTGAATCCTCAGAGAAGCTGTTACGGGAAGTGTTAAGACAGGGAGATATTCCTCTGGTGGTGGATGCCGATGCCATTAATACCATGGCTATGCTCAAAAAAGACCGTTCCTTTTTACGGCTGTACCGGGAATATGATGGTGGAATGATATTGACGCCGCATTTAATGGAAATGTCCCGGCTTACCGGAATGTCTGTCGGGGATATTCAGGAAAGGCTGGTGGAAACCGCAAAAAACACTGCCGACCGAAGCCATATTTATGTGTTAAAGGATGCCAGAACAGTGGTATCGGATGGCGCCGAACCTTCATATATTAATATGAGCGGAAATCACGGAATGGCGGTAGGAGGCAGCGGTGATATTCTTACGGGTATTATTGCCGGATTTCTGGCGGGTGGCCTTTCTTTACGGGATGCCGCGAGACTTGGAGTTTACTGTCACGGGCTTGCCGGTGATGAAGCAGTAAAAGAGTGTGGATATTATGGGCTTTCTGCAAAAGAACTGCCGCAGTTCCTTTCGAAAGTGATACACTGATAAGGAGAACTCTTAAAACATTACAGGGAAAATCAGAGAATACTCATGACATTTTCGGGAAATACTTCAGGTAACATCTTGAAAAAATGGAGTGAGTAAAGTTGATGATAAAACGTGGAGATATTTATTATGCAGATTTGCGTCCTGTGGTGGGCTCAGAACAGGGGGGCGTGAGACCGGTGCTTATTATCCAGAATGATGCCGGGAACCGGCACAGTCCTACGGTGATATGTGCCGCCATAACCAGCCGTATGAATAAAGCGAAGCTGCCGACACATGTAGAGCTGTCCGCTGCAGAATGCGATATCAGCAAAGACTCTGTAATTTTACTGGAGCAAATCAGAACGATTGATAAACAGAGACTGAAAGAAAAGGTGTGCCGTCTGGACAGCCAGACTTTAAAAAGGGTGGACAGAGCACTGAAAATCAGTCTGGAGCTGATTACATAGGAAAAATCCTATGATTTCTCAGGAGGTGAAGAAATGAATGCCGCTTCATGGTTAATAGTGACGGCCTTTATAATGATTGTATTATTGGGTGTGATTGCTGCTTTTCTTCTGGTGGTGGTCTGGCGAATGACAGATACCATCAAAAAAGTGGATTTCTCCCGATTCCATCAGGACGAGGAAAAGGAATATGAGGAAGAAATTAAAAATATAGCTCAGGCGGGGCATGAACAGGGTGTGATTCAGGCAGACGAGGCAAAAATGATATCCAATATTTTTGAATTTGGGGACAAGGATGCCAGAGATGTCATGAGATTCCGGCAGAAAATCGTTGCCATTGAAACCGGGACCTCCCTGGAGGATGCGATTCGGTTTATGGTAAGTCAGCATTATTCCCGTTATCCGGTTTATGAAGAAGATTTAGACCACATTGTGGGAATGCTGCATTTCAGGGATGCCGTAAAATGCTGGCTGGAAACACCGGACAGAATCATTGACGACATTGTGCGAAAGCCATTTTATGTGCATGAGACAATGGATATCAATGAGCTTTTAACAAAAATGCGTACCAACAAGATTCATCTGGCTATCGTTCTGGATGAATTTGGACAGACGGCCGGTTTGGTTGCCATGGAGGATATTCTGGAAACAATCGTCGGCGATATTTTAGATGAGTACGATGTGGAGGAAAAGGAAATAATCCGTCTTTCCGAGGGAAATTCTTACCTGGCTTCCGGAATGATTCGTCTGGAAAAACTGGAGGAAATTCTGGGAATTACCTTTGATACAGAGGAATTTGAGATTCTGAACGGATTTCTCATTAATGAAGTCGGCCATATGCCGGAGGCCGACGAGCATATCCGGGTATCCTTTAAAGGATATACCTTTACCGCTTCCGAGCAGAAAAACAAGGTATTCCGGCAGGTTAAAATTGAAAAAGAAGACGAGGACACTACATATGATATTTGAGACAGCAGAAAAGATGAAACAGTTTGAGACCGGTATCTTTAACATACTGGATGATAAAAAGAAGGAGCTGGAAAAACAGGGAAGAAGCATTTACAATTTTTCCGTGGGAACACCGGATTTTGAGCCTCCGAAGGAAGTTATGAAAGCCATGTCAGAGGCCTGTCTTAACCCGGATAATTATAAATATTCTCTGGGAGACCGGGATGAGCTTCTTTCGGCGGTCGTTGCCCGTTATAAAAACAGGTATCATACAGATATCGAAAAAGATGAAATTATGTCGGTTTACGGTTCACAGGAAGGAATGGCTCACATTTTTCTTCCTCTTCTGAATCCGGGGGATGTAGTGCTTTTGCCAAATCCGGGATATCCGATTTTTTCCACCGGAGCATTTATTGCGGACACAACCCAGTGGTTTTACCCGCTGCTGGAAGAAAATAATTATCTTCCGGATTTCAAAGCAATTCCTGATGAAATAAAAAAGGCGGCCAAGGTAATGGTGGTTTCCTATCCGGCCAATCCAATCTGCGTGACTGCACCCGATTCCTTTTATGAGGAGCTGATTGCTTTTGCAAAGGAAAATAATATTCTGATTATTCATGATAATGCGTATTCTGATATTATCTTTGATGGCAGAGAGGGAAAATCCTTCCTTTCCTTTGAGGGAGCAAAAGAGGTAGGAGTAGAGTTCTATTCCCTTTCCAAAACCTACAATTTTACCGGAGCAAGAATGTCCTTTGTCATCGGCAAAAAAGAAATCATCTCTGTTTTTAAGAAGTTCCGTTCCCAAATCGATTACGGTATCTTTCTTCCGGTACAGAAGGGAGCAGTGGCAGCTCTTACTTCGGATGATGAAAGAATCCGGGAGCAGTGCCGTCAGTATCAGGAACGGCGGGATGCACTTTGCGGCGGTTTGAGAGAGATTGGATGGAATATTCCGGACAGTGAAGGAACCATGTTTGCCTGGGGAAAAGTTCCGGAAGGGTTTCACAATTCTGCGGAGTTTGTAATGGAGCTTATGGAAAAAACCGGTGTGATTTGTACTCCGGGAAGCAGCTTTGGAAGCCTTGGTGAAGGTTATGTGAGATTTGCCCTTGTTCTTCCGCCTGCAAAAATCCGGGAGGCAGTCCAGAGCATTAAAGAGTCCGGTATTCTTGAGCGATAAGTCGGTTTTGACTATTGCTTTTTCCTGTGTTATCATACGGGTAAAAGAAAACAGGCAAAAAAGAGCATTTACATAAAGGAGGAGCTTATGAGCAACGTAGAAAATGGAGATTTTCGTCAGGTGACAGAGGAAATGATCTGGGAAGACAGAAAGCATCACTTGTGGTTCCCGATCAGTTTTACAAAATATTCTATTGGTAATGGAAGATTATATATGAATTCCGGTTTTTTATCATCCAGAGAAGATGAATGTCTTTTATACCGGATTACAGATGTTTCTCTGGTACGTTCCTTTGCCCAGAGGATTTTCGGGACAGGAACCATTGAGCTTAATACAAAGGACCGTTCCACACCGATAATTCGTCTGGAAAATATCGGGAATCCGGTAGCGGTGAAACGGATGATCAGTGATTTGGTGGAGAAAGACCGGGAAGAGAAGAATGTGGTTGGAAGAGATATGTATGGAGCTTCCAGTCATCTTGACTGTGATGAGTGCGGTCACGATGACTATCAGGAATAGGGAGCCGGAGATTCGCAGACCACATTTCGATTTCAAATGAAACAGACTGCCGCAGACAAGATGAGAGTTTTCCTTAATTTCATTCTCATGCCTTGTTATTGCGGCGGTTTTCTTTTGCTTATGGGAACAGTATGCCACAGATATATATAAGAAGATTCTTTCTTGACAAACAAATTGGGCATGGTATAATCAGAATCATGTCACGTTGATGCTCTACCGCGATAAAGCGCCGGGCGGTTGTCGATTCAGTTGATGCGACCGGTTATGAAAAAACACAATCCTGTCGGAAGGCACCGGCAGGCAGGGATAGATTTTGGAGGTTCATTGTAACATGAAGGAAAAATTACTTCACACTCCTGAGGGAGTCAGAGATATTTATAATTCAGAATGTAAGAAAAAAACGGCTCTGGAGCAGAGACTTCATCGGGTTCTGGCCCTTTACGGATATCAGGATATTGAGACGCCGACTTTTGAGTTTTTTGATATTTTTAACAGCGATACGGGAACTGTGAGCTCCCGGGATATGTTCAAGTTTTTTGATCGGGATAACAATACTCTGGTTCTGCGCCCGGATATGACACCGTCGATTGCCAGAAGTGTTGCCAAGTATTACAGTGACTGTACTTTTCCGCTGCGGCTTTCTTATACGGGCAATACCTTTTTAAATAACCGCAGTTATCAGGGCAAACTCACGGAAAAGACGGAGCTTGGCGCGGAGCATATTAATGACGATTCACCGGAAGCCGATGCAGAAGCCGTGGTTATGATGATTGACTGTTTTCTCGAGGCAGGACTTAAGGATTTCCGTATTGATATCGGACAGAGTGAGTTTTACAGAGGAATCATGGATTCTCTGGATGTTACCAAAGAGGAAAAGGCACAGATTCATGATTATATTGAGAATAAAAATGCTCTCGGAATGGAGATGCTTTTAGGAACCCTTTCCATGAAAGACTGCTATCGGAATATTCTTCTGGAGTATAATGAACTCTATGGGGATGTCTCCATGCTGGAGCACGCAAAGAGTCTCACGGTCAATCCTCGCTGTCAGGCAGCGATTGACCGTCTGGAACAGGTTTATGAAGTGGTATGTCATTACGGCTACGAAAAATATATCAGCTTTGACCTGGGCATGGTCAATCATTTTGATTATTATACCGGTATCATTTTCAGAGGCTATACCTATGGAACCGGTGATGCCATCGGAAAAGGCGGAAGATACGATAATCTGCTGATGCAGTTTGGAAAAAATGCGCCGGCTATCGGATTTACGATTCTGGTGGATGATTTATTGAGTGCCCTCGACCGACAAAATATCCGGATTCCAACCGGTGATTTTTCGTATTCGGCACTGATTTATGAGAAGAAAGACAGCGAGGAGGCCATCGGGCTTGCCCTTCAGCTTCGAAAAAGCGGCATAAAAACAGAGCTTTTGTGCAGGAAAGAAGGGGAGACTGCCGATGATTATATTGCCTTTGCCCGTTCACAGGGGGCCGGAGACATTTTTGTAGTTGAGGGTGAAACTCTTATCGTAAATGATTGTGTCACAGGAAATACCGTCAGAAAAAATCTGGCTCAGTTCAGAAAGGAGTTTTAAAATGCGATATTTAACATTTGCTCTTGCCAAAGGACGTCTGGCAAAGAAAACCATGGCGATGTTTGAGGAACTGGGAATCACCTGTGAAGCCATGAAGGATGAAAAAACAAGAAAGCTGATTTTTTATAATGAAGAATTGAAACTGAAGTTTTTCCTGGCAAAGGCCTCGGATGTTCCTACTTATGTGGAATATGGCGCGGCGGATATCGGTGTGGTGGGAGAAGACACCATACTGGAAGAGGGAAGGAACCTTTATGAAATGATGGATCTGGGCTTTGGAAAATGCCGGATGTGTGTCTGCGGGCCGGAGTCAGCCAGAGAAAAGCTGCAGCATGGAGAGCTGATTCGGGTTGCCTCCAAATACCCGAACATTGCCAAGGATTATTTTTATAACCGGAAGTTTCAGACGGTGGAGATTATCAAACTGAACGGTTCTGTAGAACTGGCACCGATTGTGGGACTTTCCGAGGTTATCGTGGACATTGTGGAAACCGGTTCGACGCTGAAAGCCAACGGGCTTACGGTGCTTGAGGAAATCTGTACTCTGTCGGCGCGTATGGTCGTGAATCAGGTCAGCCTGAAGATGGAGCAGGAACGAATCCGGAAGCTGATTTATGATTTAAGAAAACTGACGGCAGCGGAAAACTGAGAGAGATCGGAGCATGGGATGTGACAGCCGATAAAATGTCACAAATATAAGAAAAAGGAGCGGATTATTATGAAAACATTGAAAATAAATAAAGAAACCACAAAAAATATCTTAAACGATCTGCTGAAAAGAAGCCCGAACAATTATGATTCCTATGCGGGGCAGGTGCAGGGGATTCTGGATGATGTGAAAGAAAAGGGTGACGAAGCACTTTTTGGCTACACTCTGAAATTTGACGGATGCGCGCTTTCTTCAGATACGGTTCAGGTGACAAAGGAGGAGATTGCCGCGGCCTATGAGAAAGTGGACGACAGTCTGGTTGGCATTATCCGAAAGGCTTTAGTTAATATCCGGGAATATCATGAAAAGCAGAAACAGTACAGCTGGTTTGATTCCAAACCGGACGGAACGATTCTCGGGCAGAAGGTGACACCACTTTCTTCCGTAGGCGTTTATGTGCCGGGCGGAAAAGCAGCATATCCGTCATCGGTTCTTATGAATATTGTTCCTGCAAAAGTAGCCGGTGTGGAAAAAATCGTGATGGTGACTCCGCCTGATAAAAATGGAGAGGTTACGCCGGCGACACTGGTGGCCGCCAATGAAGCCGGAGCAACACATATTTATAAGGTTGGCGGTGCGCAGGCAATCGCAGCTCTTGCCTATGGCACGGAGTCCATTGAAAAAGTAGATAAGATTGTAGGTCCGGGTAATATTTATGTTGCTCTGGCAAAAAAGGCAGTATATGGTCATGTAAGCATCGATTCCATTGCAGGGCCGAGTGAGATTCTGGTTCTGGCGGATGAGACAGCAAACCCGCGCTTTGTGGCAGCGGACCTTTTGTCTCAGGCAGAGCATGATGAGCTTGCCAGTGCGATTCTGGTAACTACCTCACCGGAGCTTGCCGGCAAAGTTGAGAAAGAAATCGAAGGCTTTTTACAGACCCTTTCCCGGGCGGAAATCATCCGCAAATCTCTTGATAATTTCGGATACATATTGCTGGCGGATACCCTGGAAGAAGCTATTGATATTACCAATAATATAGCTTCCGAGCATTTGGAGATTGTGACAGCCAATCCATTTGAGGTGATGACGAAGATAAGAAATGCAGGGGCGATTTTCCTCGGCTCCTACAGCTCCGAGCCTCTTGGCGATTATTTTGCAGGACCGAACCACGTGCTTCCAACCAACGGAACAGCCAAATTTTTCTCGCCGCTCGGCGTGGATGACTTTATTAAAAAATCTAGTATTATCTATTATTCCAGAGAGGCACTGCAGCCGATTCATAATGATATTGAAGCCTTTGCCGATGCCGAGCATCTGACGGCACACGGGAATTCCATTGCGGTGCGTTTTGAAGAGGAGGACAGATAATGGCAGACAGAACGGCTCACGTGGAGCGAAAAACCAGCGAGACCCGGATTGTGATTGATTTTAATCTGGACGGAAGCGGAAAATGTGATGTTAATACGGGAATCGGCTTTTTTGACCATATGTTAAACAGCTTTGCCCGTCACGGTTTTTTTGATTTAAACTGTCAGGTGGAGGGCGACCTTCATGTGGACTGCCATCATACCATTGAAGATACGGGAATCGTGCTCGGTCAGGCCATAGCACAGGCTCTGGGAGAAAAAAA
>JALEIY010000223.1 GCA_022769785.1 Eubacterium sp. | reverse complement strand
GGACAATATGACAGTACCATTCAGAAAATTGCCCCAACTGTCATGTATCCGGTTTCTCCGGAGGATGCTGTTATGCAGGAAGAAATATTCGGGCCGATTCTCCCGGTTCTTACTTATAACACCATCGACAAGGCAATTTCCTTTATTTCCTCAAGACCACACCCTCTGGCTCTTTATCTTTTTACCAGAGATAAGAAAACAGCAAAGAAGGTTACTTCCCGCTGCGGATTTGGCGGTGGATGTATAAATGATACCATTATCCACCTGGCAACCAGCGAAATGGGCTTTGGCGGTTTTGGAGAAAGCGGTATGGGGTCTTATCACGGAAAGGCCGGATTTGATACTTTCACCCATTATAAGAGCATTGTTGACAAAAAGCAGTGGCTGGATCTTCCAATGCGATACCAGCCATACACCGAACTTTATGACAAATTAATTCATCTTTTCCTGCGATAAAGACAAAAATCCCTTCCGACGCAAGGTGCCTTGCTTTGCTTCTTCGCGGAAGGGATTATATAATATTATTTATTTTCTTGTTTGAGCGGCAAGGGTTGCTGCTGGGTAATACAGTGGATATTTCCGCCACCATATACAATTTCTCTGGTACGAACACCCACTACTTTCTTTTCCGGAAAAATTTCCCTTATCTGATGTAATGCCAGCGGGTCATTTTCATCGTCATACTGCGGTACAATCACTCCATCATTGGTAATCAGAAAATTCAGATAAGAAGCAATACACAACTCTCCGTTCTTGCGTTCCACCGCTTCACCGGTTACATCAATGGTTTCGGCACCTTCCATCAAAACCGGTTTTTTCGTCAGACAAACCTTGTGAACCTTCAGCTTTCTGCCTCTGGCATCGGTCGCTTCTTCCAGAAAACGGCAGGCCTCCTGTGCCTCCCGGTAAAACGGATGAGAACTATCATCCGTATAAATACAGGCCACCTCTCCCGGCCGGACAAAGCAGGCTACATCGTCTACATGACCGTTGGTTTCATCGGGGTCAATGCCGTCTTTGAGCCAGAGCACCTTTTCGCAGTTCAGGTATTCGCAGAGCTTTTCTTCGATTTGTTTCTTGGAAAGCCCGGGATTTCTTCCAGAACTTAACAGACACATTTTTGTCGTCAGCACGGTTCCTTCTCCGTCAACATGAAAGGCGCCTCCTTCCAGCACAAAATTTCCGAGCCGATAGCGGTCAATTCCTTCCAGCTCGCAGATTTTTCCTGCAATCAAATCATCGGCATCCCATGAAAAATACAGGCCATCGGTCAGTCCTCCCCATGCGTTGAATTTCCAGTCACAGGCCCGCCGTTCTCCCTGATTATTCATCAGAAACGTAGGCCCCATATCTCTGCACCAGGCATCATTACTGCTCATTTCCACCACACGGATATGCTCCGGGAGATGGCATCTGCAGTTTTGGTATTGTCTGGCAGATGCCAGCATGGTCACAGGAGTAAATACGCTGATTGCTTTTGCCACTTCTGCATAAACGGCCTGTGCGGGTTTTGCCCCCTGTCTCCAGTTATCGGGTCTCTCCGGCCAAATCATCCAGATTTTTTCCTGAGGAGCATATTCTGCCGGCATGTAGAAGCCGTCCTGTCTGGGAGTTGTATTTTTTATGATTTTTGCCATTTTCTCCTCCTGTATTTTACACTTTATACACCATGCGTCGTAAGAATCTGGTACATGTCCTGTCTTCTGTCCCGGAAAATCCCCCATTCTCTTCTTTCTTCCGCCAGGGCATCCAGGTCAAATTCTGCGGTGAGAACTGTCTCCGAATGGTCGTCTGCCTGAACGACAATCTCTCCATGCTGGTCGGCAATAAAGGATTTTCCGTAAAATATCATGAAAGAGTTTTCCTCTTTTTCTGTTCCAATTCGGTTTGCCGCAATCACCGGCATCATATTTGCCGCCGCATGACCGGCCATGGTGTTTTTCCAGTGAAGTGAGGAATCCTTTTTCAGCGTGGGTTCCGAACCAATGGCTGTGGGATAAAGGAGCATTTCCGCCCCCTGCAGTGCCATGGCACGAGCCGTTTCCGGAAACCACTGGTCCCAGAGGTTCATCCAAAAGCAGCACCCTCGGTCTGTTAATCAGCGCCCGGGCAATGGCAACTCTCTGTTTCTGACCACCGGAAAGCTGAGACGGATATCTTTTTTCGAATCCCTCCAATTGTACCAGCTCCATCATTTCCAGCACCCGTTCTTTGATTTCTGCCTTCGGCACCTTTTTCATTTTCAGCCCATAGGCAATGTTATCAAAAATCGTTTTGTGCGGGAAAAGCGCATAGCTCTGAAATACCGTATTGACATTTCTTTCGAAAGGTTCTTTTTCTTCTATGTTCTCGCCTTCCACCTTAATGCTTCCCGAAGTCGGTTCTTCAAACCCTGCAATCATCCGAAGTGTGGTTGTTTTTCCACATCCCGAGGAACCGAGTAAGGTTAAGAACTCTCCTTCCTCCACGGTAAGATTCAGGTCTTTTACTACATGATTTTTTCCGTATATTTTATTTACGCCTTCTATTTCAACAATATGTCCCACATAATCACCTCAAATCTTTTCTGGCCATGGTATTAAAGAGCTTTCTTTCCTCTCTCTCCGGTACGGATTCGAATTGCCTCTTCAATATTTCTGACGAAAATCTTTCCGTCACCCACATGATCTGTGGCACAGATTTCTCTGACCTTCATGATGACCGGCTCCACATCCTTATCCTCCACAACAACCTCTACCCGGATTTTCGGAAGAAGATTGATGGTTGTCTTAAAGCCTTTAATTTCATTGACTCCGGTTTCCGGAGAGGTTCCCTTCTGGGTTCCGCATCCCATTACCGTTGATAATGTCATACCTCCACAGTGAATCTCATCCAGAATATTTTTGATTTCCTCCAGCTTTTCCGGTCTTATAATCATTACTAATTCTTTCATCTCTTATCCTCCTGACAAAACATAAAAAAAGGAGCTGTCGTTTCTGATATGCTCCCTTCTAGGTAGACAAGTGAAATAATAAAAACTTGTCACTTAGGAGGGAGTATATTTTATGTCTAAGAGGAAAGTATCCGTTGAGGATAAGATATATGCTGTAAATCTGTATCTGGATGGGAAAGAAAGTC
>JALEIY010000222.1 GCA_022769785.1 Eubacterium sp. | reverse complement strand
ATGATTCTGGTGGGAGTATATATCATTCTCAGCCTGAGTCTTAACCTGATTACAGGTTATACCGGACAGCTTTGTCTGGGACATGCAGCATTTTATGGTATCGGTTCCTATGTGGGAGCTCTTCTGATGCTGAACTTTCATGTGAACTTTTTTATCGCTTTGATTGCCAGTGCTTTAGTCAGCGGACTTTTCGGTCTGCTTCTTGGTATTCCGACCCTTCGACTTCGGGGAGATTATCTGGCAATTGTAACTTTGGGATTTGGAGAGATTGTTCGTCTGGTGTTTGTAAACTGGGCAGATGTGACCAGAGGTCCGATGGGACTTCCGGGAATTCCGTGCCCGTCTATTTTCGGCTTCCAGATTTCGGGAAGAACTGCATTCTATTATCTGATTATCATTCTCGTTGCGCTTACTCTGCTTTTCATGAGCCGACTGGTCAATTCCGGTTTCGGTATGGCAATGCAGACGGTAAAAGCGGATGAGATTGCGGCAGAGTCTATTGGTATTTATCCGGTAAAATATAAGCTGATTGCTTTTGTTATTTCCTCTGCCATTGCGGGAATGGCCGGCTGTTTCTACGCATCCTATGTTTCCTATATCAGTCCGACAACGTTTGTATATAATACTTCTGTTACGATTCTGGCCATGGTTGTGCTGGGAGGACTGGGAAGTCTTGCAGGCTCCGTGATTGGTGCCGTAGTGTTGACGCTGATTCCGGAGGTGCTTCGTTCCATCAGTGATTATCGTATGCTGATTTTTGGTGCTCTGATGGTTGCCATGATGATTTTCAAACCGGAGGGCTTCTGGGGAGTAAGCAAACGTGTCAAAAATATTTACAAGATAAAGGCAGGAGGTGCGAGCCGTGAGCGAGATTCTGAGAGCAAATAATGTATCTATGGTCTTTGGCGGACTGACTGCCGTTGACAGTGTCAATCTGACAATGAACGACAATGAGATTTTGTCGTTAATCGGCCCGAACGGTGCCGGAAAGACAACATTTTTTAATATGCTGACCGGTGTATATAAACCGACCACCGGTAATATCATTTTCATGGGAGAGGACATCACCGATCTGAAAGCATATCAGAGGGTGGAAAAAGGAATCTCCAGAACCTTCCAGAATATTCGCCTTTTTTCCGAGATGACTGCATTGGAAAATCTTCTGGTTGCACATCCGAAATGTAATCAGGAAAACCTTGGAAGAGTAATCATGGGCGGAAAGAAGCTGAAGAAGGTTCGAAAAGAAATCGTTGAGGAATGTGAGCAGATTCTTGAGGTAGTTGGTCTTAAGGATAAAAGCGCAGAGCTGGCGACAAATCTCCCTTATGGAAAACAGCGTCTTTTAGAGATTGGTCGTGCGCTTGCAACTAACCCGACACTGGTTCTTCTGGACGAACCGGGTGCCGGAATGAATACCATCGAAAAAAATGAGCTGTCTGACCTGATTTATTATATGACAAAGGAAATGGATAAGAAGGTTCTTCTTATTGAGCATGATATGAAGTTTGTTATGGGGATTTCCGACAGAATCGTGGTTCTTGACCACGGCGAGTTGATTGCTGACGGAAAACCGGAAGATATTCAGAAAAATGAACAGGTTATCGAGGCTTACCTTGGTAAAGGTATTGAAGACGACGAGGAGTGATAAGGTATGGCAATATTAGAGATTAAGGATTTGCAGGTCAAATACGGTGTCATTCCTGCGTTGAAGGGATTGTCATTCCATGTGGATAAGGGTGAGGTCGTTGCTCTGATTGGTGCCAACGGTGCCGGAAAAACAACGACACTTCACGCCATTTCTTCCATCGTGGCAAAGGCCGGCGGAACCATTACATTTGATGGCAAGGATATTACATCGGAAAAGGCCCATAAGATTGTTGGAATGGGTATTTCACAGGTACAGGAAGGCCGTGGAGTGTTCTCTGAACTGACTGTTGTGGAAAACCTGAAACTGGGTGCATATCTGAGAAAAGATAAAGAAGAAATCGAAAAGGATTTGCGTGATGTTTATCAGCTCTTCCCTCGACTGGAAGAAAGAAAGCAGCAGCCTGCCGGAACGCTTTCCGGAGGAGAGCAGCAGATGCTGGCGATTGGCCGTGCCCTTATGGCAAAGCCGAAAATGCTTCTTTTGGACGAGCCGTCCATGGGTCTTGCCCCGGTTGTCGTAGAGGATATTTTCAAAACGATTAAAAAACTGAACCGGGAACGCCACATGACGATTCTTTTGGTTGAGCAGAATGCGCAGATGGCTTTATATGCCGCACACCGTGCTTATGTTATGGAGACCGGTGAGATTGTAATGAGCGGAACATCCAAAGAACTCAAAAGCAATGATGAGATTCGTAAAACCTATCTGGGCTTATAAGATACGATTCAGATGGGGATAAGAATCCGATGAAAGGAAGGTGTCGCACAAAAATGGCCGGTTCGGCTAAGCTTGTGCGACTCCTTTTTACGAAGAGACAAGGTGCCTTCAGTTACGGCCTTCTGGCCATATCTGCGGTGCCTTGATTTTGTATCAGCTCAAAAAAAGCATTCATTTCCCGGCTGACCCATTTATCTTTGTGATAAAAAAGCTGGCGCCAGATGCGGATTTTCAGCGACGGAACCTGAAGTACGGTAATGGACTCGGATTCTAACGCCTGCTTGATGACATATTCCGGAAGAAAAGAAATGCCGGCATCCTTTTGAATCATTTTCAGAAGAAGGTCCGTATTGGTAGATTCCAGAAAAGGGGAAATGGTAAGCTTCATTCCCGCAAGTGTCTGGTCAAGAATCTGGCGGTAGCTTGCATTTTTTTCTGTCAGAAGAAAAGGATAGGAGAAAAGCTCATCGGGCGAAATTTCTTCCTTTCCGGCAAGAGGGTGAGTTGGAGAGGAGATGAATACAACATTTTCCTCTTCTTCCAGAACCTTTATCCAGTTGGAATCGTTCCATTTTCTGTCTGCCAGATAGACAAAATCAATATCATTGTTATTCACTTTCTGAATCAGACCATCAATGGTATCCGTGATTATGCTTACAGTGACATCCGGATAACGTTCATGAAACCGGGTGATAAGCTGCTCAAATAAAGAAGAGCAAAGGGAGTCGATGGTTCCGATGCAGATGGTTCCGGAAAGGTGCGCTTCGGAGGAAAGCGATTCCCTTGCCAGAGTGAGACTGTTTAGTGCCTGAATGATATGGTGGTAAAAAATTTTTCCATGACCGGTAAGGCTGATTTTTTTGCCCAGACGGTCAAAAAGGCGGATATTCAGCTCTTTTTCCAGATTTTTAATATGTATGGTAACTGCCGCCTGAGAGTAGCCGGTTTTCTCGGCTGCTTTGGAAAAGCTTCCCTGCTGAACAATGGTGACAAAGGTTTCCAGTTCCTGTAATTCCATAAAAATCCCTTTCTGCAATGCAAACGATATTTTTGTGATTATAATTTAAAAATATTAAATTATATTATTATAAATCTTTAATTTACTTAAAGATAACTTTATAATACACTGAAAGTATCAAAAAAGCAATGAGGCAGGAAAGAAAGGGATTATGATGAAAAAAGGGGACAAAATATATGATTTATATGTCGGCATTTTAAAAGAGGAGCTGGTTCCTGCCATGGGATGTACGGAACCGATTGCTGTCGCATATGCTGCCGCAAAGGCAAGAGAGGTGTTAGGTGCTATGCCGGAAAGAATCCGGATTCAGGCCAGCGGAAGCATCATAAAAAATGTGAAAAGCGTAATCGTACCCAATACCAATCATCTGAAAGGCCTTGAGGCAGCGGCGGCCGCAGGCGTAATTGCCGGAAAAGCAAATAAAAAGCTTGAGGTGATTGCTGAAGTGGAAGAAGATGAGATTCAGGATATCAATGAGTATTTAAGCAGCATTGCCATTGATTCTGAGTTTATGGACAATGGAATTGTTTTTGACCTGATTGTGACGGTGTGGAAAGGGGATTCCAGTGCCAGAGTACGGATTGCCGATACCCAGACCAATATCGTTCTCATTGAAAAAGACGGAAAATGTCTTTACGAAAAAAAACCGGAGGCGGAAGGCGGCCGGGCAGGCATTGACCGCAGCTTTATGGATATGGAAAGTATCTGGGAGTTTGCAAATACGGTGGACCTTATCGATGTGAAAGAGGTTCTGGAACGGCAGATTCACTATAATATGGCTATTGCGGAGGAAGGGTTGATAGGGGAGTACGGAGCCAATATCGGAAAAGTCCTTCTGGAAACTTACGGAAATGATATTACGGTCCGGGCGAAGGCAATGGCAGCAGCAGGTTCTGACGCCAGAATGAACGGCTGTGAGCTCCCGGTTATCATTAACTCCGGCAGTGGAAATCAGGGAATTACCTGCTCGGTTCCGGTCATCGAGTATGGAAAGGAGCTCCGGGCGGGAAAAGAAAAAATACTGCGTGCCCTTGTGTTGTCTAATCTGACTACAATTCATCAGAAAACCGGAATCGGAACTCTGTCGGCCTACTGCGGGGCTGTTTGTGCTGGAGCAGGGGCCGGTGCGGGTATCGCCTATCTTCAGGGCGGAGATTATAAAGATGTGATTCATACCGTGGTGAATGCATTAGCTGTAGTATCGGGTATCGTCTGTGACGGCGCAAAAGCATCCTGTGCGGCGAAAATCGCTTCGGCAGTGGATGCGGCTCTTTTGGGATATCATATGTATCAGCAGGGCCAGGAGTTTAAAGGCGGAGACGGTATTGTAATGAATAATATCGAGTCCACCATAAAAAGCGTTGGTTACCTTGGCAAAGAGGGAATGAAAGAAACTAACGAAAAAATCATTGAAATTATGATGCAGTAAAGAAGGAGACAGATATGGAAGCAAACCGCGAGCGTTTAAAAGAAATGATACAAACGCTGTTTACCATTTCGGAGCCCTGTGAAGCCGGGGTCCAGCGCCAGAGCTATTCGGCGGCTTACCGGCGGGGAGTGGATTACATAAAAATGAAGATGAGGGAATCCGGGCTTGTCACCAGAGAAGATGGCGTTGGTAATGTCTTTGGCAGACTGGAAGGAACAAAAGCTTCTCTTCCCGCCATCATGTCCGGCTCCCATCTGGACACCGTGCGCTGTGCCGGAGGATTTGACGGAATCGCCGGTGTGGTCTGCGCCATAGAGGCTGCAAGGATGATAAAAGACAGCGGACATCCCCTGAAACATCCCTTTACGGTGGTGGGAACCATCGGAGAGGAAGGAACCCGTTTCGGGCAGGTGCTTTTAGGCAGTCAGTTTATGACAGGTGTCTTTGGAGAAGAGCAATTAGACTCATTTACAGGAATCCGGGATGGAAAAACAATGCGGGAAGCCATGAAAGAATATGGGCTGGATGGAGATTTGTCCGGGGTATGTATTCCAAAAGAAAATGTATGTGCAGTGCTCGAGCTTCATGGAGAACAGGGACCTGTGCTGGAGGAAGAAAAAAAGGATATCGGCATTGTCAATGCCATCGTCGGGATTGCGTGGCTTGAGGTGACGGTGACCGGGGAGTCCAATCACAGCGGTACGGTTCCCATGGACAGAAGAAAAGATGCCGGAATCGGAGCCTATGAAATGATTCTTTCCCTGAACCGCGAGCTTACCGGAAAGTATCTGCGAAAAGCAACTATGACGGCAGGACAGCTTATCCTGTCACCGGGCAGTCCGAACTGTATTCCGGGGAAATGCACCTTTACACTGGATATCCGTTCCGGGGATGAGGACATTTTGAAGGCGATTCTGGAATCGGTAAAGAGGTGCAAAAAAGAACTGGAGGAAACGGGGCTGAAGGTAGAGCTTAGAACCTTAAGCTACAGACCGCCGGTTCTCATGGCAAAAAATATCCAGGAAAAAATTGAACAAAGCTGCCGCACACAGCAGTTATCCTGGCGTTACATGGACAGCGGCGCAGGACACGATGCCATGATATTTGCAAAAAAATGGCCGACGGCCATGCTGTTTTTGCCAAATCGGGATGGTATCAGCCACAACCCGGCAGAATATATTGACTTTGATGCCATGAAAAAAGGAACAGAAGTCCTTTATGAGACTCTGCGGTTTCTGGATGAATCCAATCAGGCATGAAACGAAAGCAGAATATGCATAAATTTAAAAGGGAAAAATGTGCCGAAAAAGCAAAAGATTAAGAAAAAATAATTATAATCATAAAACAGGAGGAAAAAAATGAGCGAGAAAAAATTTGACAGAAATCTGGAACTGGAAGAAGTGGATATGTATGTCCTTTTTGCGAGATTGTTTTCCCACATTACCAGAGAGGTGGAAAAAGCCTGTGGAGAGGAAGGCGTAAAGGCAGTCAGAGAGGGTGTCAGACAGTTTGGTCTGGAAAGAGGAAGAAACATTGCGGCAAGAGCCAAAGCCATGGGACATGAGGTGACACCGGAATTTTATCTTTCCTGCTACGATATGGGAAGAAGCGATTTCTTTACCAGCGAGGATAAAGTCAGCAGCGAACAGGTAGAACAGAATTTTACAGACTGTGTATTTGCCAACACATGGATGAAAGACCACGATGAAAAATACGGCATTCATTACTGTGAAATGATTGACCCGGCTATTGCAGAAGGCTATGATGAAAACTTTGAATGCATCCATGACAAACACTTTTTCAAAGACGGCTGCTGCCATTTTATATTCAAAAAGAAAGAAGAACAATAATTCCTTCCATAAAAATATTGATTTTTTCTGAAAATAGAATATAATTTTATTGCTGATTTTATGAGTCAGACATTGATGAATCAAGAAAAACACAGGAAATACGGAAGGTTTAAGCATAATGATGATAAATGAGATTAAAAAAAGACGAACATTCGCAATCATTTCTCACCCGGATGCGGGAAAAACGACATTAACAGAAAAATTTCTTTTATATGGAGGTGCCATCAATCAGGCCGGTTCTGTAAAAGGAAAAGCCACAGCCAAACACGCTGTGTCCGACTGGATGGATATTGAAAAGGAAAGAGGTATTTCTGTCACTTCTTCCGTACTTCAGTTTCAGTATGGCGGATGCTGTATCAACATTCTGGACACACCGGGACATCAGGATTTCTCGGAGGATACCTATCGTACCCTCATGGCGGCAGATTCTGCCGTGATGGTCATTGATGCATCCAAAGGTGTGGAGGCTCAGACAAGGAAGCTCTTTAAGGTCTGTGCCATGCGCCATATTCCGATTTTTACCTTTATCAATAAAATGGACCGTGAGGCGAGAGATACCTTTGAACTTTTAGACGAGATTGAGCAGGAGCTGGGGATTCCGACCTGCCCCGTAAACTGGCCAATTGGCTCCGGTAAGCAGTTTGCCGGTGTATATGACAGAGCGGGAAAGAAAATCGAGCTTTTTGAAGACACCATGAAGGGAACCCGGATGGGAACCGTAAAAGAAGTCGAGCTGGATTCTCCGGAAGCCTCCTCCTATGTCAGCGAGGAAGCCCTGGAGCTTCTTAAGGAAGAGGTGGAGCTGCTCGATGGGGCCAGCGCCGCCTTTGACCAGGAAGAGGTGGATGCCGGACAGCTTTCTCCGGTATTTTTCGGTTCCGCTCTGATGAATTTCGGCGTGGAGACCTTTTTAAATCATTTCCTTTCCATGACCAGCTCTCCGCTTCCAAGAATGTCGGACCAGGGCCTGGTAGACCCGATGGAAGAAAAGGATTTTTCCGCTTTTGTATTTAAGATTCAGGCCAATATGAATAAGGCTCATCGGGACCGTATTGCATTTATGCGTATCTGTTCCGGAGAATTTGAGGCCGGCATGGATGCCTGGCATGTACAGGGTGGGAAAAAAGTCCGGCTTTCTCAGCCGCAGCAGATGATGGCCAGTGAGAGAAAGATGATTGACAAAGCCTATGGCGGAGATATTATTGGTATTTTTGACCCGGGTATCTTTTCCATCGGCGATACCCTGACTTCCTCCGATAAAAAGTTTGCCTATGAAGGAATTCCGACCTTCGCTCCGGAGCATTTTGCCCGGGTGCGTCAGGTAAATACCATGAAGAGAAAGCAGTTTATCAAGGGAATCAATCAGATTGCGCAGGAAGGTGCCATTCAGATTTTCCAGGAGTTTAACACCGGTATGGAAGAAATCATTGTGGGCGTAGTCGGTGTGCTGCAGTTTGATGTCTTAAAATATCGTCTGAATCATGAATACAATGTAGAAATTATTCTGGAGAATCTTCCATATGAATACATTCGCTGGATTGAAAATCCGGAGATTAATCTGGAAGAGCTCCGGGGAACCTCCGATATGAAGAAAGTAAAGGATTTGAAAGGAAGACCGCTGCTTCTCTTTATTAACAGCTGGAGCATCGGCATGACGCTGGAGAGAAATGAGGGACTGGTTCTTTCCGAGTTTGGCAAATCATAAAATTAAAAAAGAGGAAGAGCTGTCTGTTAAATGATATGCTCCCTTCTAGGTAGACAAGTGAAATAATAAAAACTTGTCACTTAGGAGGGAGTATATTTTATGTCTAAGAGGAAAGTATCCGTTGAGGATAAGATATATGCTGTAAATCTGTATCTGGATGGGAAAGAAAGTC
>JALEIY010000220.1 GCA_022769785.1 Eubacterium sp. | reverse complement strand
CTGAAAAACGTGGGCTTAAAGCTTGGCTCCGTATCCAGCAGATACAGCGGTTCTGTAGGAATCGGAGAAGTCATTGAACAAAATCCTGCTTCCGGAACCTCGGTAGACCAGGGAACAGCAGTTTCGATTGTTATCAGTCTTGGCGAACAGGAAACGTATCATTATGAGGGAGAACTGACCGTCGACAACAATCCGTTTGATGAAGACAATCCTTCCGGAAAGGTGGAACTGATTCTGGAACAGGATGGACATAAGGAAACCCTGTATTCGGACAATAATGCAACCGCCGACAGCTTTCCGCTTTCGGTCAGCTTTGATACCGAAAGTGATGCAGAGGCACTGGTAAAGATGTACGTGAACGGAGAAATCTATGATATGTACACGGTGGAATTAAATGCCGTCGCAGATTAAAAGGAGAGAAGAATGACAGGAAAAATCATGAAGGGAATTGGAGGATTCTACTATGTATATGTGGAAGGCTCCGGGCTTTATGAATGCAGAGCAAAGGGTGTTTTTCGAAACCGCAGGGAGAAACCCTGTGTGGGAGACTGGGTGGATATTGATGTGATATCACAAAAAGACCATACCGGTAATCTTGTGAAAATCCATTCCCGCAAAAACCGGCTGATTCGGCCTCTGGCGGCAAATGTGGATCAGGCGCTGGTGATTTTTGCTGTCCATGAACCGGAACCGGACTATCATCTCCTGAATCGTTTTTTAATTATGATGGAAAGACAGCATATTCCGGTCGTCATCGGCTTTAACAAAATGGATCTGGCCCAAAATGATGAGGAAGCATTTTTAAAAAAATCATATGAAAAAAGCGGCTGTCAATTGCTTTTCCTGTCTGCTGCAGAGGAAAAAGGGATAGAAGAATTAAAGGAAATACTGGAAGGAAAGACAACGATTCTTGCAGGCCCCTCCGGTGTCGGCAAATCTTCGACTCTTAATCGGGTGAGCCGGGAAAAGCAGATGGAGACCGGAAATGTCAGTGAAAAAATCAAAAGAGGAAAGCATACCACAAGACATTCCGAACTGATTTGGCTTGGGGAGAATACTTTTTTAATGGATACACCGGGATTTAGTTCTCTTTATCTGGAAGAAATGGAGAAAGAAGAACTGAGATTTTATTTCCCTGAGTTTTCTCCTTATGAAAATCGCTGCCGCTTTAACGGGTGCTGCCATGTTCATGAACCGGACTGCAGTGTAAAGCAGGCGGTGGAGAATGGAGAAATCAGCAGGCTTCGATATGATGATTACTGTTTTTTCTACGAAGAGCTGGCTCAGGCAAAGCGCTGGTAAAGCCATGTCCGAAAGCTGTAAAAGCAGGCAGAGTCTGTCGGGGAAATGAATCCGAAAACCACAACGAAAGAGGGAAAATCCTATGAAAGTATTAATCGTAACCGGAGGAAATGTGGATATTCCCTTCGCAAAAGACTATCTGGCTGACCAGAAATTTGACCGTGTGATTGCTGCCGATTCGGGGCTTTCCCACTGTGAGCGACTTTCTTTATTACCAACAGATATTTTAGGGGACTTTGACAGTCTGAAAGAACGTGATTTGCCGGAGCAGTTTGAAAAAAAAGGAGCGCATATCCGGGTTTTCCCCAAGAAAAAGGATGATACGGATACGCAGCTTGCAGTCAAGCTGGCCCTGGAATGGAAACCGCGGGAAATCGTTTTTCTCGGAGCCACCGGCACAAGATATGATCATACTCTGGCGAATATCTCACTTCTGGAAGGACTTTGCAGGGAAGGAATCGTCGGGAAAATTGTGGACAGCCATAATGAGATTATGATGCTTCAGGGAAGCACGGAAAAAATTTTTACCAAAAAAGAAGACTTGCCTTTTTTCTCTCTGGTTTCCTGGGGTGGAGAAGTGAAAGGGATTGATTTGGAGGGCTTTGCCTATCCGCTTCAAAACGGAACATTAAGCACATCCACAAGCCTTGGAATCAGCAATGAAATCACCGGGGAACGGGGGATTCTCCGGGTGCGAAGCGGATATCTTCTGGTTATCCGTTCAAGAGATTAAAAAATAAGACAGGATTGGAAAAGTCGGAAACTGAAATTCCGCTTTCTCCTCCTGCCTTTTTTTATTATACGTTAAATTTAAAGAGAACCACATCTCCGTCCTGCATGACGTATTCTTTGCCTTCAGAACGGACCAGACCCTTTTCCCTTGCCGCCGTCATAGTACCGCTGGCAATCAAATCATCATAGCTGATAACATCTGCTTTGATAAAGCCCCTTTCAAAATCGGAATGAATCTTTCCGGCAGCCTGCGGTGCCTTTGTTCCGGCAGGAATGGTCCAGGCTTTGGACTCAATCGGACCGGCAGTCAGATAGGAAATGAGACCAAGGAGTGAATAGCTGGCCTTGATAAGTTTTTCAAGACCGGATTCCTTAAGACCCAGGTCTTCCAGAAACATGGCTTTTTCATCTTCGTCCAGTTCGGCAATTTCCTGTTCAATCTGTGCACAAACGACAAATACCTCAGATTCACATTCCTTCGCGTATTGTTTTACGGTGGCAACATACTCATTGGATGCACCGTCGTCGGCCAGGTCATCCTCGGAAACATTGGCTGCAAAGATAACCGGTTTATCCGTCAGCAGGTTACATTCTGCCAGAAGCTTCTGCTCGTCCTCATCTTCTGTGACAAAGGTTTTTGCCAGGTGGCCATCCTCCAGCCAGTCTTTGATTTTTTTAAGAAATTCCACTTCCGCAGCGATTTTTTTATCATTGTGAGCTGCGCGGGCAGATTTGGCGATACGGCGTTCCAGCACCTCAATATCAGAAAAAATAAGCTCAAAATTAATGGTTTCAATATCACGAAGCGGATTTACGCTGCCGTCCACATGGATAACATTGCTGTCATCGAAGCAGCGGACCACATGAACGATGGCATCCACCTCACGAATGTTGGCAAGAAACTGGTTTCCCAGACCTTCCCCTTTGGAAGCTCCCTTTACGAGACCGGCAATATCCACAAATTCAATGGCTGCCGGCACAATCTTTGCGGAATCGTACATATCAGACAAAACAGATAAACGTTTGTCCGGGACGGCAACGATTCCCACATTAGGATCTATGGTACAAAACGGATAATTGGCAGATTCGGCTCCGGCCTTTGTCAGAGAGTTAAAAAGTGTACTCTTTCCGACATTGGGAAGACCGACAATACCTAATTTCATAAATGATTCCTCCCATCTCTATTTCGTTCGGAGTATTCTCCGATACATTAAAATCAAATACAACGTCTAATTCTAGCATAGAATGAATTGCCCTGACAAGGATTTCTTATGAAAGAAGAGAAAACTGTGTCTGCGGCTTTACAATCAAAGCGGCATAGACTATAATTTAGAAGGAATATTCCGGTAAAAACGGAAAAATATATGCCTGTTACAGGGCAGGCAGACGGAGGTTAATATGCAGTATACAGATATACGATTTCCGAATCTGGGGATAAACCTCTTTCATGTGGGGAGATATATCGCCATCGGAGATTTTCAGATTATGTATTATGGAATCATTATTGCCTGTGGTTTTTTTGCAGGCCTGCTGGTTGCGCAAAAAGAGGCCAGGAGAACCGGACAGAATCCGGAAATATATCTGGATTATCTCCTTTGCATGGTTGTACCGGCGATTCTCGGTGCCAGAGCCTATTATGTGATTTTTTCCTGGGATTATTACAAGGCCAATCCGGGAGAGATTTTGAATATCCGGGGAGGCGGACTTGGGATTGTCGGTGGAGTGATGGCAGCGATTCTGGTGCTGGTGATTTTTGCGAAAGTTCGGAAACAGAAGCTTCTTTTGATGCTTGATACTCTTACCATGGGACTTCTGATTGGTCAGATTATGGGCCGCTGGGGCAACTTTTTTAACAGGGAAGCCTTTGGCGGATTTACAGACGGACTCTTTTCCATGCAGATTCCTGTCGAATATTTTGAACGGTACGGAAGGGTGGGAGAGTTAAGTCAGGCAGGACTTCTGGAACATCTGGTGGATGTGACGGCAGGAGGACAGACCGTCTCATGCATCCAGGTTCATCCTACCTTTTTATATGAAGGTTTATGGAACTGTATGGTTCTTCTGATTATTTTTCTGTATCGGAAGCATAAAAAAAATGATGGAGAAATGTTTTGCATTTATCTGATGGGATACGGCCTTGGAAGATTCTGGATTGAAGGACTTCGTGTTGACCAGCTTCAGATTGGCCATATCGGCATTGCAGTAACACAGGTTGTGTGTATCTGTATTTTTATCGGCGGTCTGTTGGGGATGCTCCATATGAAAAGAAAGAGCAAAAAAAGTCATCTTGCTAATTAAAACTGATTGTGCTATAATCTTGTAAGTTTTTGTATCAAACATACGAAAAGTAAGTTTTTTGCGTCGTCTGAGACATTGTTTTCAGTATCAGATATCGCAAAAGTATATACACACAGAGCCATCTGGCCGGAGGAAGTTATGAAGCGTTTTTGGAAAGATTTGAAAAATCACTGGAAATATGCGCTGCAGTCTGCCAAGTCCGAGCTGAAGTCGGAGGTTGCCAACTCATATTTGAGCTGGATATGGTGGGTGCTGGAGCCGTTTTGTTTTATGCTCATCTATGCCTTTATTTTTGGTGTGGTATTTAACGGAAAAGAAGAGCATTTTGGTATCTTTATTTTTATCGGTCTCACAGGATGGGAGTTTTTTAACCGTTGTCTGACCCAAAGTGTGAAAATGATGCGAAATAACAAGTCTATCGTGACGAAGGTATATATTCCGAAGTTCATCCTGCTTATCTCCAAGATGTTTTTTAATGGATATAAGATGATGATTTCATTTGGCATCGTTGCCGTAATGCTGATTTATTACCGGGTTCATATCACCTGGAATATCATATTTATTATACCGATTATTCTTGTGTTATTTGTTGTATCATTTGCCTGCATGACATTCCTGATGCATTACGGAGTCTTTGTGAGAGACCTGGAAAACGTTGTGCATATCGGACTGCGAATGGTATTTTACATGACCGGTATTTTCTACAACATTGAAACCAGACTTCCGCAGAAATATGTCTCTATTCTGATGAAGGGTAATCCGATGGCATTAATCATCGGCAGTATGAGAAAATGTATTCTTTACGGACAGACCCCGGACCTTAAATGGCTGGCAGTCTGGTTTGTCATCGGAATTCTTGTTTCCGCGGCAGGTATTCGAAAGATTTATAAAAATGAGAACAGCTATGTGAAGGTGATTTAATGGAAGAAAGAAACAGTGCGATCAGCGTGCGTAATGTATGCATCGATTACAAAAGCTTAAAATCAGGATCCATAAAGCAGAATTTATTCAAATTAAAGAAAGTAGAGCAGGAAGTATTTCATGCCGTAAAAAATGTCTCCTTTGAAGTGCCGGAGGGACAGATTCTGGGAATTACCGGAAAGAACGGCAGTGGAAAGTCTACCATGCTTCGTGCCATTGCCGGTATTTTTTCCGCTGACAGCGGGGAGATTGACCTTCATGGACATACTATCTCTCTGTTGTCCATTGGCGTAGGATTTAAAGGAGATTTGTCCGGAAGAGAAAATATTCTTCTTTCCGGAATGCTTCTGGGATTTTCCCGGGAGAAAATCATCGAAAAGATGCCGGAGATTATCGAGTTCGCCGGTATCGGCAACTTCATTGATATGCCGGTTCGTACTTACTCAAGCGGTATTTATTCAAAACTGGCTTTCTCCATTACAGCTATTCTTGAGACGGAAATTATGCTGATTGATGAGGTGCTCAGTGTTGGAGACCAGAAGTTCCGGAAAAAAAGTTATGAGAAGATGAAAGAGCTGATTTCCAGAAGAGACCGTACCGTTGTGATTGTATCACACAGTCTGTCTACTCTCGAGGATTTGTGTGACCAGATTCTCTGGATGCATGACGGAGAGATTGTAATGCTCGATAAACCGGAGATTGTTCTTCCGGTCTATCAGGATTTCATGCGGTAAAGCCGGTGAAACAGGTGTTCTTAAAATAATGTCATAAAAGCGATGCAGAAAAATACTGTCGGTAATTTTACATTACCGGCAGTTTTTTTTGCATTTTTTTCTTTCCAAAACGTCAATTTCTTATTGCAATACCTGTCCCTATGAGATAAAATAATAACCAAGTGGAGGAAAGTAGTGTAAAGAGCCTGAATTGTGGTGAAAAGGGGTGCGAATTTTCCTGATTTACAACATTTCAGAAGGAGTCCCCCGCTTCAAGCGCGCAGAGCGCTAAGCGGTGGGTAATAAACTAGTTTCAGTAGCGGGTGACAATCCCCTTCTGAAATGTTGAGCCTCCGGCGGATTGCGTAAGATGCGCATTTGAAATTTGTCATGCTAACGCATGACGCGCATCTCGCAGCAAGAACGCCGAGGCGTTCTTGAAAAATGAG
>JALEIY010000193.1 GCA_022769785.1 Eubacterium sp. | reverse complement strand
TTCTCGCTGAAGCAATAGAAGCAGAGCTTCCTTACAGAATTGAATGTCCGGCTTTGCTGATTTGTGGGGAAAAAGATAGAGCTGGCTCTACGAAACGATATAACAGGGAATGGCATAAAAGGTCCAGCATTCCTATCGAGTTGATAAAAAATTCCGGACATAATTCCAACACCGACCAGCCTGAAATCGTCAATGCCTTCATTGAACAACTTCTTGAAAAAATCAATGAAAGCATAGCAGACTAATGAAAAAAAAGAAAAAGCAATGCTTATTTTCTTGTGAAATTCATTCCATGATAAATACGAACCGGATTGCCTCTGATAATACGGGTATGTTCTTTCCATGCATTGTTGGACAGCCGGGCTTTCTCCTGGGCTTCCCGGGTTTTAAGGATGGCATCCAGTTTCTGGAGAGCCTTTTTCCGGTTCAAATATTGGCTGCGTTCTTCGGTAGCGGTAACAGTTATACCAGTGGAAAGATGTATCAGGCGGACACCGGTTTCGATCTTGTTTACATTTTGTCCACCGTTGCCGCTGCAGTGAAAACGTTCAAATCGTATACCTCGTTCCATGCATACTTTTTCAGATTCCGGGATGATACTGACATCCACAAACCAGTTTTTTCTTTTATGATGAGGACGAAAGGGACTCTGACAAATCCATTGTACGGTCCCTTCCAAATCAGACAGATCCTGATTGGTCTGAAAAAGGATGGAGGTGCAGCAGCCTGATGTTTTAGCGTCATGTTTTGAAAGCAATTCAATATCTTTGTATTCTTTTTTCAGGGAATGATAGAGTTTTACCACGGCAAGCTCACATTCTGCCGGTCCCTGGCCTGAGCTGATTTGTATAATCATATATAAAAATCTCCTTTTCAGTTTTATTGTCCGCCTGCCTTAAAGTTATAGACAGGCTTCAGGATGCTGTTTATGGTTACGGTTTCACCAATTACTTCTATCATGTCATCGAGGCATCGGTAAGCAAAAGGTGCTTCATCCAGTGTTTCTTTACCGATACAACTGCTGTAGATTCCCTTCATTTCTGTTTTGAATAAAGAAACGGTAAAGTTGTTTTTTACATCTTCGCGTTTCAGGATTCTTCCCGAGCCATGAGGGGCAGAAGTGTTCCATTCGATATTTCCCCTGCCCGTTCCAAGTAGAATACCATCCCGCATATTAATGGGGATAATTACGTTTTCTCCTGTCTGTGCGGAAATAGCTCCTTTTCGAAGCATAGGAGCGCCGAAGGTTTCCAAAGTTGCCGGTCTCATGTCTACATAATTGTGGATACATTCACAGGTATCTGTAGTTTTCCATTTCATGCCTTTTACCAGTTCTGTCAGTATAATCTCACGGTTAAGGGAAGCGTATTGCTGTACAAGCTGCAAATCGTGTAAGTAGTCCTGCATCAGACTTCCCTCCAGCCAGGTGAGCTCGTAGGGAAGGGATATTCCTGTTTTTTTCAGATGGTTCTGACCTTCCTTCAGATAGAATTCGGTTACTTCTTTGCCTAAATGCCGGCTGCCGGAATGAATGACGACAAACAGGTTGCCGGCTTCGTCTTTGTCACATTCGATGAAATGATTTCCTCCACCAAGACTGCCAAGGCTTAAAATCGCTTTTTCAATTCTGATATGCTCAAAACAGCGAAGAAGGGAAAAATCAAATTCCTCTGCGAATCGATGGGCTTTTTTTCTGATGGAAAATCCGGAAGGAATATTTTCCCGGATGACGGTATCCAGTTTCTGATATTCTATTTTTTTGCCTTTGATTTGAGCAAGAGTCATTCCGCAGCCAATGTCGATACCAATCAGATTTGGCATGATTTTTTCTCCCACAGTCATGGTAAGGCCAACTGTGCCGACTTTCCCCGGATGTACATCCGGCATAACACGAATGCGGCAGTTTTTTGAGCTTTCCAGGTCACAGAGCATTTGAAGCTGGGCCAGTGCGTAATCGTCAATGGCATTTGCAGAATTCTTTGTTGTGAATATTTGAGCCGAAGTGAAGGCTCCATGGACTGTTTTCATAATAATTAACCTCTTTTGGGGCGCAAAAAAAGCACCATTCACAGGGAAGAGGTGCTGAGAATCCAAAAGTCAGTGTCCAATAAGTTTTTTCTTATAATGTGAAAAAATGTGAAAACAGCAGACGGCTTCTATTGATTTGAAACAGGACGGATTCCCATACCTCTGATGATTAAGTTCTTTGTGTGTGTCATTAAATTCTTTGTCATTGTAATAGTCCTCCTTTCCTGTACTTGTTTTATGATTTGCTTCCTCAGTGTAACACATTTATCCGGATACTGCAATAAGCAGAACGAAAGCCGAGGTGTTTTTGAAATGCAAATCTCATTGAAAGCCGACTGTGAATTTGCTATCATTATAGTATCTTAAAACCTCTGAAAGAGGGCTGTGATTCAGAGGAAGGGAGAAGAAAATGTATTGTCCTTTGAAAAAGGGAAGGAGGATTTGTATGAAAAAAATGAAAACACATTTGGTCTGGCTGTTTTTCTGTGCCATGCTGTTTCTGGGAATGAGACCGTTGACGGTAGCTGCGGCAACGATTGCAGAGGATTCCTATTCTTATGGCGGGTATACTTATACGCTTTCGATAACCGAATGTACATGCAGTGAGGGTCATCCGGGGGAAGCTACAATTTTTGAGATTAAGAGTGTTACAACAGCCAATAAGAAGGTTACTTTAAATATCGGTTTTAAATTTGCGTGCACCGATTCCTGTATTGGCAAATGGCAAACCGGTGACAGCGGCTATAATCTGATTTTTGATGTGCCGAATAGCTGTACGGCCACAGATTTTCCTCAGGTGACAATATCAGAAAGTTTTTCCGTTACATTTACCCTGACCCGTTCGGGAGGACAGCACAGCTATGCGGCCGATTGTGCCAGAATCTGTCAGGTCTGTCGGGAAACCAGAGAGGATGCCGCAGACCATACTCTGGAAGCAACCTGGCAGTCGGATGAGGGAAATCACTGGAAGGAATGTACAGTCTGTCATGAAACAGAAATCGGGAAACATAGTCCGTTGTTGTCCAACATTTCGTACAATCAATATCAACACTGGTATCAATGTGCCGACTGTGGCAGGCCAGAGGTTGGGAAGAAGAGTCATGATGTGGAAGTATCCGAGGATGGAAGTGACGGAAAATGTCTGGACTGTGATTACGGTTTTCGATATATCCAGACTCCGATTATTTTAGACGGATTTTCTCTGGCAGGTAAGACAGCGCCGGAAGCCTTTACGGTGTCGGATACGGAGCAGTATTGTCTTGTCCGGGATGACCCATATAATAACAGATGGACAGATTATGAAACCGGTACGGAAGCTACCGTATTTGAAGATGGAAAACAATACGAATTTTATATCTGGCTGGCAGCGGAAGATGGATATGCATTTAAAGACAGTTTAATCTACAACAATTTGTCCGAATGCTTCCTGCAGATAAACGGCGTTGAGTGGGATGAGGTATATTCGGAAAGCGATCAGAACAGCGTTTCCTTTTCAGGTATAATGACCTATCATGAAGGTACCGGTGTCCCTGTTCATAAGATGACTTTGGTACCGGCGAAGGCTTCGACCTGTGTGAAGGAAGGAAACAAAGCGTATTATACCTGCACCTGCGGAAAATGGTTTGCGGATGAGAAAGCGGGAACCGAGATTACAGATAAGAGCAGCGTGTTAACTGCTGTGAATAAAAATGTGCATAATTATGGCGGCTGGGTACAGACCAAAGCGCCGACCGCAACGCAGTCGGGAGTAAAAACGCATACCTGTTCCTGGTGTGGGCATAAGGAAACTGCAGCAATCGCAGCGACAGGAACCACACAGGCAGATGCATGGAAAAATGCAATACTGCGTCTGCGGGGCTCAGCGGCAAAAACATCCGTTACTCTGAAATGGAGTGCCATTCCGAAAGCAGATGGATATGCAGTTTATGGCGCAAAATGCGGAAAGAAAATGAAGCTGCTTAAAATGATCAGCGGCGGCAAAAAGACAACATGGAGTCATAAGAAGCTGAAAAAAGCGGCGAATTATGACTACTATGTAAAAGCATACAAAAAGATTGACGGAAAGAAAAAGTATATTAAGAAGTCCAATACGGTGCATCTTGCCACAAAGAGTGGAAAATATACCAATGTGAAACAGCTTCGGGCAGCAGCTTCCCTTAGCCTTAAGGCAGGAAGTACAAAAAAATTATCTGTGAAAACCATTTATGCAGAGAGCAGAAAAAAACTGGTGTCGCATATGAAACCACTCCGTTACAGTACGACAAACAGTAAGGTGGCGACGGTTTCTTCCAAAGGAACCATAAAAGCGAAAACGAAAGGAAGATGTTATATC
>JALEIY010000192.1 GCA_022769785.1 Eubacterium sp. | reverse complement strand
TCATTTATGATGATATTGCTTATGGGGAAGCTTTGGGCACCACAGCAAAGTTCCCGCGGAATGCCATTGCTTTTAAATGGAAAGATGAGGAAGCGGAAACGGTACTGCGCCAGATAGAATGGAGTCCTTCCCGGACCGGGCTTATCAACCCGGTTGCCATTTTCGACCCTGTGGAGCTGGAAGGAACCACCGTAAGCCGTGCCAGCGTTCATAACTTAAGCATCATGGATGCACTTCATCTCGGTATCGGTGACCGGATTAAAGTTTATAAAGCCAATATGATTATTCCGCAGATTTCCGCCAATCTGACCGGAAGCGGAACCTGTACTCCGCCGGTCCATTGTCCGGCCTGCGGCGGCGAAACTCTTGTGAAGGTGGAAAACGATGTAAAAACCCTTTACTGTGCCAATCCTCTTTGCAGCGCCAAAAAAATCAAGCTCTTTGCACATTTTGTGAGCAGAGACGCCATGAATATCGACGGACTTTCCGAGGCAACCCTGATGAAAATGATAGACCAGGGATTTTTAAATGAACTTTATGACCTTTATGACTTGGAAAAATACAAGGAAGAGATCATTTCCATGGAGGGCTTCGGAGAAAAATCCTACGCAAATCTTATGCGCTCCATCGAGGCATCCCAAAATACCACCCTGCCGAGATTCATTTACAGTCTTGGCATATTAAATGTTGGTCTGTCCACGGCAAAGCTGCTGTGCAGCCATTTTGGGGGCTCTTTTGATAAAATCCGGGAAGCGTCCGCAGAAGAAATCACAGAAATTGACGGAATCGGTGCTGTCATTGCCGGAAGTATCCGGGATTATTTTGATAACAGTCACAATGAAAAGGTGATTGCCGGCCTGCTTGGGTATCTGAATTTTGAAGAAATGGCAGTGACACCGGAAAGCGAGCAGCTTCTTAGCGGTAAAACCTTTGTGATTACCGGCTCTGTGGAGCATTTTAAAAACCGGAAAGAGCTGAAAGAAAAAATCGAGACACTGGGAGGAAAAGTGACCGGTTCCGTAACCGGAAAAACCGATTATCTGATAAACAACGATAACCTCTCCGGAAGTACAAAAAACAAAAAAGCAAAAGAACTGGGGATTCCGATTCTCACCGAAGACGAATTTCTGGTTATGATAAATGAAGGAAAGAGATGAAATATTATGCCAATCAGAATTGATGCGGATTTACCCGCAAAAAAAATATTGGAGCATGAAAACATTTTCGTAATGGATTACGAACGGTCTATAAAACAGGACATCCGTCCTCTGGAAATCGTCATTATGAATCTCATGCCGACCAAACAGGAGACTGAATTACAGCTCCTTCGAAGTCTTGCCAATACACCGCTGCAGGTGGATGTGACTTTTTTAAAAACAGAAAGCCATGAGTCAAAAAATGCTCCGATTAGTCATATGGAAGCCTTTTATACCACATTTTCCGAAATAAAGGACAAATACTATGATGGTCTCCTTATCACCGGTGCCCCGGTAGAGACTCTGGATTTTGAAGATGTGGATTACTGGCCGGAGCTGGTGGAAATTATGGAATGGTCAAAAACCCATGTGACATCCACTTTCCATATCTGCTGGGCTGCTCAGGCGGGCCTTTACTATCATTACGGTGTGCGAAAATACGAGCTGCCGGAGAAACTATTCGGCGTATTTAAGCATCGTACGATTCACAAAAAAACACCGCTTGTCCGGGGATTTGATGATATTTTTAATGCACCGCATTCCAGACACAGCGGTATCTGTCGGGAGGATGTGGAAAATAATCCGAAGCTTACCATTCTGGCCGATTCTGAGGAGGCCGGTCCGTTTATCATCATTGCCAAGGAAGGCCGTCAGATTTTTGTCACCGGTCATCCGGAATACGATGTGGTAACCCTGGACGGTGAATATCAGAGAGATTTGGCAAAAGGAATGGACAACGTCCCATTTCCAAAAGATTATTACATGAACGATGACCCAGCCCAGGGTCCGGTAAAATCCTGGCGCTGTCATGCCAATACATTGTATACAAACTGGCTGAACTATTATGTATACCAGATGACTCCTTACCTTGTGGAGGATATTAAAAATCTCAAATATGAAGAATAAAATAAAAAACTTACTGATTTTTCCGATAAAACGAAATCTCAGTAAGTTTTTTGTTTTTTATAAATCAACTCCCAGGAAAGCCTTGGCAGCCTTTCCAACCAGGAAGGAAATCACCGCAACACTGATGCTGATGGTTGCCATTTCCAGAAATCTTGACTTAAACGGCTGGTCCTGAGCCACCGAAGTATAATATGTAAATCCTGCGATAATCAGTATGACGATAACAAGCATACAGACAAGAGCAAGGATATACTGGCTGCTTCCGAGAATCAGATACGGTGCTATCAGCAGGATAACCGTAATCAGATAGGCAATACCTGTATAGGTACAGGACTTCAGCGCATCCGTCCGCCCCTCGCTTTTTGCCGACAAAAATTCGCTGGATGCCATGGAAAATGTAGCTGAAATCCCAAGAATCAGGCCGGACAAAGCAATCAGCCGGGTATTTTGCATGGCAAGCGTAAAGCCTGCCAGAGAACCGGTCAGCTCCACAAGAGCGTCATTAAGACCGAGAACCATACTTCCCACATACTGCAAAACTTCCTCATCCAGCATATCCAGAAGGGCAGCTTCATGCTCCTCCTCCTGCTGCCGGATTAAAACGCTTTCCTCCACTTCTGCTGCCAGAAGCTCATATTCAGACTGGGCAGCCTCTTCCCCGTTTTCCATAAGCTTCACCGCAAAAGTAAAACCGAAAAGCCGTGCCAACAGCTTATATTTAAAAACCTTTCCCTTTTGTGGCTTCATTTCGATACCCGTGTAAGATTTCCAGATATCATAGTGAGATTTTTCCTCCTTGGATAAGCGAAGAAGCGTTTTCTTATTCTCCTCGCCCTTGGCAAATTTGGCAATCTCTGCGTAAATAACACTTTCCGTCAACTCATTTTGCTGCATTTTTTTGATGATGGAAAGCGAAGCCTGCGATATTGATTTTTTCATAATAATCTTCCTTTCCGAATTAAAATGGTAAATATTAGCTTTGCTATTATAGCGCATTTTGGGTGAGGAGACAACAGGGAATTATAAAATGAAGCGGCAATAAAGAACGGGTGTACTTTTTCGTAAAAATAATTGTCGCCAAAGGTGTTTACTTTCTTCTTGAAAATGATATAATATAAACAGAAGGAGGCGATAGAATGTTTAGCAAAAATTTGAAATATTATCGTTTAAAACAAAATATGACTAAAAAAGAACTTGCCTCTTTAGTGAACATATCTCCTATGGCAATTACAAATTATGAGAATGGCAAGAGAAGGCCGGATATGAAAATAATAAAGGAATTAGCTGCCGCTTTGGGGGTGCGTGTTACTGATTTCTTAAGTAAACGTAATGAAAATCTTGTGTTTGTACATGGTGAGTTCAGAAAGAACAGTAAGTTGTCTGGAAAACAGCAGGAGTTTGTGCGGGAATCAGTAGAGGAATATATTGGGAGATTTTATTCTATAATAGATATTTTAGGCGGAGAAGTTTTACCAAAAGCACCATTATCACATCAGCTAAAACTGACAGATAATCCGGAAGAAGATGCTTTGAACATGAGAAAATATCTTAGAATAGCAGAATCCGGGCCGGTTGGTAATTTAATTGAATTGTTGGAAAACAAAGGAATTATTATATATGTTTGCAATATGGAGAGTACGGATTTTTCAGGTATGAATGGTTCAGTAAATGGGAGACCTTACATTATTGTAAATGGAAATATGAGTCCGGAACGAATTCGTTCAACTATTGCACATGAAATGGCACATTTTATTTTTATGTGGAATGATGAGCTTGAAGAAAATGAAATTGAAAAAAAGGCAACTGCAATCAGTGGTGCCTTTTTGTTTCCGGCAAATGATGCTATAAGAGAATTAGGAGTTCGGAGGACCAGGATATCAAAAGATATGACTTATATTTGTAAGGAATATGGAATATCCATGTATTTATTGGTTAAAAGAGCGAATTTATGTAATATTGTAAATGACAATATTGCGAAAGGCTTTTATGTAAGGGCCGGCCAGGCTGGATGGAAGAAAAATGAACCAAGTCGAATTCCGAAAGAAAATCCTCTGTTATTTTCACAATTGGTTTTTAGAGCTGTTTGTGAAAATGAAATATCAATTCAGAAAGGAGCAGAGCTTTTGAAAATGCCATATAATTATGTGGCTGAACAGTGCTTTGCTGAAGAGGTATAACCGGATGGAATATATCAGCAGCGATACAAATGTGTGGCTGGATTTTGAGACCATCAATCGCCTGGATTATCCATTCCGGTTACCTTATATTTATTTAATGAACAATGATGCTGTGCAGGACGAATTGTTATCGCCGCCCGGATTAGGTGAACGACTGAAATGTCTTGGGTTGAGGGAAACTGAATTGACAGAAGAAGAATTCTTTCTTGCAGAAGAGTATATGGAACGTTTTGCAAAACCATCTATATATGATTGTGTTGCATTGGCAATCGCAAAGATACGGGGAATTATTCTGCTTACAGGAGACGGCCCTTTGCGAAAAGCAGCAAAGAAGGAAGGTGTCCGGGTTATGGGGACAATAGGTATTATTGACCAATTGTATGAAACCGGGAAAATTGACAGGCAAGAATATGTATGTTGCCTTGAGGATTTATTGAGTCAAAATGGTGGGAAAGTTAGACTGCCGGAAAAGGAATTAATAATTCGGTTGTCCAGTGCAGGAGATTCACATTTTGAATGAGGGGAGTATCCATATGTTTGGAAAGAATACATACATCTATCTGATAAGTATTTTATTTGCTCTTATTCTTTTTTTTGCCGGTGGGCAGGCAGTCTGTGCCAGGGACACTGCAGACGGCGATTCCGATGGAGCAAAATCTCTGGTGATTGTTCTTGACCCCGGACATGGCAGCAGCGGCAGCGGAGCTTCGGCGTACTATGATGGAGATGAGGTGTGCGAAGAAACGCTGAATCTTACCATAGCCCGATATCTGAAGGAAGAGCTGGAAACCTATGAGGGTGTTTCGGTTATTCTGACCAGGGACGATGCTTATGATGTGGAGCTGGAACGCCGGACGATGATTGGGGTGGAGGAAGAAGCAGATGTGCTTGTCAGTCTCCACAATAATGCGAAAGGCCCTTTTGCTCCTTATGACCACGGCTGTACTGTGCTGACCGCAAGAGGGCAGTATAAGGAAGAACTGGCCGGAAAAGAGCAGGAGCTGGGCGCAAGTATTCTTTATGAACTGGCTTCTCTCGGACTCGAAGATCAGGGAATCCTGCTTCGGGATTCTACCAATGGAGAAGTCTATCCCAACGGCGAGGTGGGCGATTATTATGCCCTTATTCGAAATGGGATAAAAAATGACCTTTTGAGCGTTTTAATTGAACACGCATTTCTGGATAATCCGTCGGATTATGAATCATTTTTAAGCTCTGATGAGAAGCTTAAAGAGCTGGCCTGTGCGGATGCCAGAGGGATTGCCAGATATTTTCATCTCCGTAAAGCAGATACAAAGGAGGAGGTTCCTCCGCTGGAAAATGTAAAGGAAAGACTTTTGTATGTGAAGGATGAGGATATTAGCCATAATGAAACAGTGAACCGGACATTTTTTGTCACGGAAAAGGCAGAAATAAGTTCTTCCGTTGAAGAAAGGACAGAAGAAGCGAAGGAAGAAGAAACTGCAGTCAACAGGAATTCTCCGGAAGAAACGACGCAGAAAGCGGAGGCCGATACCGCAGGGCAGACAGGAAAGAAAAAAGGTGTATTATTAATTATAGTATTTTTCGTGATGCTTGCCTTCGCAGGGGGATTTTTGGTGAAACGGAAATAACATTATGATTTTTCTTTTTGGCGGCTTTCCCTCAAAAAGTGAGATTATGAATAAAAGAGAAAGGAAATACTACTATGGAATTAAAAGAGGCGATTTATGGAAGACGTTCTGTGCGTAAATATAAGGATATTCCGGTGAAAGAAGAGGATATCCGGGAGATTCTGGAGGCGGGAGTGATGGCTCCGTCGGCATCCAATCTGCAGCCATGGTATTTTGTGGCAATTTCCAACAAAGAAAAGCTGGCTGAGGTTACGGAAACCATGTCAAAGGCGGCGGAGATTCTGATGCCGTCTCTGGAAGCCCGTTTCCCGGAACACCCACAGGTGGTGGCAGAGACGAGACAGTTTATCGGATTGCTAGGAAATGCACCGGTTTGTGTTCTGGTTTTCCTGTATAAGGATGATGATGAATATAAGAGAAAAGAGACAGAATTAATAGAGAGTACCGCAGCGGCAATTCAGACGATGCTCCTTACGGCTTACGATAAGGGGATTTCCTCCTGCTGGCTTACAGCACCACTGGAATCCGGAATGGATGCGGTTTTGAAGGAGCGGTTTGCACCGGATAAAGGAAAAATGGTTGCCATGCTGACCTTTGGATATTCTGACCAGAAGCCGAGAATGCCAAGAAGAAGAGAGGGCAGATACACAATTATTTCCTGATTGACGAAACAGTAAGACAGAAGTTGGAGGAATAGAGATGGAGTTATTTTGCGGGCGTCCCGAAAGTAATGAAGGGCGCAGGGAAAAAGAAATCAGAGTATATGATTTGCTGGATGAGCTTGGTATGGAATATATGAGGACAGACCATGAGCCGGCTGGAAATATGGAGGCATGTAATGAGATTGATGCGGTGCTGGAAACGGTTATCTGTAAAAATCTTTTCCTGTGTACTGCCAATAAAAAGCATTTTTATCTGCTCATGATGCCGGGAGACAAACCTTTTAAGACAAAGGTTCTTTCGAAACAGATTGGCTCGTCCCGCCTGTCCTTTGCCAAGCCGGAGCATATGCTGGAATATCTGGATATCGAACCGGGTTCGGTAAGTGTGATGGGACTTATGAATGACCATGATAATCAGGTGCAGCTTCTCATTGATGAGGATGTGATTAAAGAACCGTATCTGGGGTGCCATCCCTGCGTCAATACATCCAGCCTCCGGCTGATTACCCGGGAAGTATTTGATAAATTTCTTCCGGCAGTACACCATGAGGCAATCATTGTCAGCCTGCCCTGGGAGGTGGACTGATGATGAATTATTGTATGGAATGTGGAACCCGGCTTCAGAAGAAATTTTTGAAAAATGAAGGGATGGTTCCCTATTGCGACTGCTGTGAAGCGTTCCGCTTTCCGGTCTTTTCCACTGCAGTCAGCATGGAGGTGTTAAATCCGGCCCAGGATAAAATCCTTCTGATAAAGCAGTATGGAAAAGACCGTTATGTACTGGTGGCAGGCTATGTCAATCAGGGGGAAAATGCGGAAACAACGGTGGCAAGGGAAGTTCAAGAAGAAATTGGTCTTTCTGTAAGCCAGATTCGTTTTCAGCGGAGCGAATATTTTGATCCAAGCAATACCCTGATGCTTAATTTTTCCTGCGTAGCCCAGTCTGAGGATCTTAGTCAGGTTTCCGAGGATGAGATTGATTCCTGTCGATGGTTTTCATTAGCGGAGGCGAAAGAGGCCATTGCCAAAGGCAGTCTGGCAGGAAAGTTTCTTGCAGCGTTTCTGGAAGAGAAGGAAATAAATGATTAAAAATATACTATTTTATAATATATCCTTTTGAACTCCAGTAGGATGTTGGATTACTGTTTTCAAGTCGGTAATCATTTACACTCTTTTTTGCGTATCCACTTCTTCCATTGACGACTTCAACGTGTGTGTGTCCTCCGCTGGATGAACTGACACCTCGCCAATCCTGAACACCAAGATATTGTCCTTTTTTGATGGTCTGTCCCGGAGACAGGGAGGTTGGTGCACAGTGTAGATACACCACGGTTTTATTGGAAGGAGCATCATATATTGCAATAGTTGAAAGTCCGCTGCTTCCACGATAGCCTTTGGCTACCCGTACCACAACTCCATCGGTTAGTGAATAAATTGCAGAGCCATTTCCACCCTGAATATCAATGCCTTCATGTTTTCCCGGCGTTTTCACATAGCCATTGAAGCCGCATGAAATATATGCACTGGATTTATGATATAAACCATAGCTTAAAGTTGTTGATGACGAGGATGCTCCGTTTTTGAGTTTTGAGACATTGCTGACATTTATCCAACCAGCTTTCCAGGCACGGTTTCCTGACTTGGCAGTATATATAATCAGTCCTCTGTTGTTAATTTTCCCTATGGTATAAACACGGTCATATCTTGCCACAGAACCAAAGGAAGTGCCGGTCGGAGTACGATAGACCGTACAGGAGCCTTTACTGATGAAAGTCGTTACAGCGCTGGATAAATACAACAGGTCTGTTGTTTTACAATATCCGAGTTTTCGGCCTGCCCCCGTAGGATATGAAAAATGACAGTAGGAAGATGTCAATGAATACACATATATAATATCACCGGCATCAATATATGCATTATATGCTTTGTAAGGTGATGATGTTCCTCTTCTTGTACAGGCTGAATTGGTATATACATTTACCCTTCTGCTTGCTGTCATTTCCAGATATCCCTTTTTTGATACCGATGGATAGGATACATAAGCGAAAGTATCAATTGAATTTGTACATAAAAGAGCTGCAATAGCTAATGCAAAAAAGATTTTTTTCAGGTTTTTCATCATAGGGATTTCCTCCTTTTAAAATGTTTTGTCAGTATCTTTGATTGGATTCTAAAAATATTCTATAATGGAGAAGCTTCATTTACTATTCCCAAAAGAGGCAAAGTTGCACCATTGTTTGAGTCAAGTTGTGCTTTCAAAAGGGTATGATATGTTATAATTATGGACATAATAAAATGGGGGAGAGAGTAATGTCTGAAATCTTACAATATAACATGAAACAATTGCTAAAGACATTTGGTTGTGAAAATTTATATCAATTCGAGAAAAAACGAGAAATGATACAAAAGGATGGATTTGCATTTCCTTCAAAAAATACTATGGTAAAGCTGTTGAATCCGGAGACAGAGGATTCTACGATTCGAGATAGCATACTGCAGGACATTGTAGACATATATAACAGGTATTATAAGGATGAGATTACGATAGAAGACTTTAAGAGTCGGTGTCTGCCGTTTGTCGGTCGGATTCAGTTGCCGGAGCTTTATGCAGGTTTGTATTATACCTATCGTTCCAGTTATGATTATTATTATCCGGATAGGGAACATAGAGTTTTAGCAGGAATGTTGTATCTATACATAGAATCAGGTAAGTATAAAGCAAGATATATCTGTGGATTTGCGCATCAGGAAACCTTGGAAAATGAGTATTTAAAAGAGTTTATTACAAATCCTTCTCTTTCATTTTCAGAATTGTTGAATAATCAGAAGCGGTTAAATGATAAAGAAAAAAACTATTATGCATATTATGAAGGAAGTATGTCACTTGAAGAAGATTTCTGTCAGATAAATTTACATCGGCCGGATAATTTTATGATTAAATCTCCTAAAAATAATATTTCTATTATTATTCGTCGGTATTCTGAGGACATGAGGGACAGAATCAGAGGGGCAATCGGATATAATATTGAAAAAATAGCAAATATGGATATTGCATTGAAAAAAATAGTTTTATCTGAAAGAAGATTTTCCTTTGATGATAAATTCTTACAGCAATTAATCAATGATGAAAAATATTATATTACAGATAAAGAAGATTATGGATTGTATCGTTATCTTAAGGAGTCAGAAATGTGACAATCAGAATCATATAATGTTCCTTATAATCGATTTCCATATGAAGTAATGCTTTTTTAATAAAACTACAAAAAAGTGCCGTCAGCACTTACGATGTAATCTGTGATTACAGTTCTCGTAAATGTGATGGCACTTTTTGATTTATTTACATGAATCGTATGAATTCTTAATTACATAAGAGCCTGATATTAATCTTTGATATCTTCCTTAGAAGCATCTTTCGGATTACAATGACAGATGCTTTTACAGAAAATCCAGTAACCGATGGGGATTTATTGCACCCCAGCCCTGACGATGACGGGGAACGCCGCAGTCGAGGCAGCTTTCCATAAGACGGATTTTTACATCCAGATTGCTAAGCCAGGGGCTGGCAGACAGCAGAAGAGCAATCACACCGGAAACAATGGGAGTTGCCATGGAGGTGCCGCTTCGCCTGACATAGGAGCCGGGTTTATTATCACAGCTTAATATCCGGTCCGCAGGTGCCACCAGATCCGGTTTGCACACGCAGGTTCCGGGCACCGGGCCGCAGCCGGAGTAAAGCGGACTTTTGCCCGAGCCGTTTTCATACATTCCATTTTCGAGGGCACCGACGGTAATGACTTTTTTGCTGATTCCGGGGCTTGTGATGCTGTAGCGGCGTGGACCCTCATTTCCTGCGGCAACGACCACCACAAGACCCGCATCCCACAAGGCTTCCACCCGCTTTACAAGAATGTCCTCTTCCGGATTGGTATCGGGTTTGACCGGCATTCC
>JALEIY010000188.1 GCA_022769785.1 Eubacterium sp. | reverse complement strand
AGGGATGGGTAATATACTAACTCTGTAACGCCGACTTCCTTCGGGTCAACATCAACAAATCCTCTGATATCGACCATCATATTGGAAAGAACTTTTACACTTCTCTCTTCTGCTTCCAGGAAAACATAAGGAACTGCGGCATTCTGAATCTCATCGGCCTGCTCTCTTGTCAGCTTATCTCCGGCAGAGTAAAGAATCTCACCAGTAGACGGGTCAATGACATCTTCTGCAAGGCGATGTCCCGCAATTCGGTTTCTGAACATGAGCTTTTTGTTAAATTTATAACGTCCCACTTTGGCAAGATCGTATCTTCTTGCGTCAAAGAACATACTGTTAATCAGGCTTTCCGCACTGTCAACGGATAGCGGTTCACCCGGACGGATCTTTTCGTATAATTTCTTAAGACCTTCCTGGTAATTGGTTGCAGTATCCTTTTCAAGAGTTTTTAAAATCTTCGGCTCCTCACCGAAAAGTTCTTTAATCTCGGCGTTGGTTCCAATACCGAGAGCACGAATCAGCACTGTAATCGGAACTTTTCTGGTACGGTCCACACGAACATAAAATACGTCATTGGAATCTGTTTCATACTCAAGCCATGCACCACGGTTTGGAATTACCGTACAGGAAAACAGACGCTTACCGGTCTTGTCATGGCTGATGGCATAATAAATACCAGGAGAACGTACAAGCTGGCTGACAATAACTCGTTCCGCACCATTAATAACGAAAGTACCTGTCTCTGTCATTAATGGAAGGTCGCCCATGAAAATGTCATGCTGCTTAAAATCATCGGTCTCTTTATTATGAAGGCGAACCTTCACCTTCAGTGGTGCCGCATATGTGGCATCACGTTCTTTACATTCTTCGATTGAATACTTCGTGTCTTCTCTGCAAAGCTGAAAATCTACAAATTCCAGGCTGAGCTGTCCGCTGTAGTCCGTAATTGGAGAAATGTCCTCAAATACTTCCTTTAATCCACCGGTCAGGAACCACTGATAGGAATCCTTCTGGACTTCAATAAGGTTCGGCATATCGAGCACATCTTTTTGTCTGGCATAGCTCATTCTGATATTCTGGCTCCCCGGAATCCGTATCGGCCGCAGTCTGTTCTTTTCCATTGATGTATCACCCCTTGATTAATCTTAGTATCAAACATATGGTTACAAGCAATTATCCTATAGGCACACATACCCATTGTGAATCAGTTTAATATGATATCACAACCAATTTTTCATGTCAAGTTTTTTCTCCCTAATTCTTACCGCTTTTTTATAGTTTTAAACATCAACGAAACAATTCATTTCTCCCACTGCACAACCCGCAGGGAATGCTGTTTATTTTATAAGAAGTAACTCCTGTTGATGAAAATAATCTTTTTACTCCCGTTTATGGAAATCGTAGTCTTTTCCAATGAGACAAAAAAATCCCCGGAAGGATTCCCGGGGATTGGTATCTCGTCTGCTGAGCCTTACAATTATTTAACTGTAACTTTTGCTCCAACTTCTTCAAGATTTTTCTTGATTTCTTCAGCTTCTTCTTTAGAAACAGCTTCTTTAACAACCTTAGGAGCGCCGTCAACAACAGCTTTTGCTTCTTTTAATCCTAAACCTGTGATCTCACGAACAACTTTGATAACTTTAACTTTCTGAGCGCCAACTTCTGTTAACTCTACATCAAATTCAGTTTTCTCTTCTACTTCTTCTGCTGCGCCTGCACCTGCTGCAACTACAACACCTGCTGCTGCGGATACACCGAATTCTTCTTCACAAGCTTTTACAAGTTCATTTAATTCTAATACAGATAAACCTTTAATAACTTCAATAATTTCCTGAGTTGTCATCTTTTTTTCCTCCATTAACTGATTTTGTAATGAACCGGAACCAGGCCGGTTTCTTTGGAACATTTGTAAAAAATGTCAGCAATTATTCTGCTGCAGCTTCGCCATCTTTTTCTGCAATCTGTTTGATTACGCGGGCAAAGTTTGCGATTGGGGACTGAATACTTCCCATGAATTTTGCAATAAGTTCTTCTCTTGATGGGATTGTTGCGATAACTTCGATACCTTTTTCGTCGTAGTAAGTTCCCTCAACAACACCGCTCTTTAACTTACAAACCTTTGCTTTTTTGATGAACTTCGCAACTGTTCTGGCAGCCAGTGTTGCGTCATCTTTGGAAATAGCAAAAGCGTTGGTTCCTTCAAGGTCTTTAACAACGCCTTCAAACTCTGTACCTTCTACAGCACGTCTAACCATAGTGTTTTTATAAACTTTATAAATCACTCCTGCTTCACGACACTGTTTACGAAGTTCTGTAACATCAGCCACAGAGATTCCGCGATAATCAACAACTACCAGTGACTTAGCGCCATCCAGCTGTGCTTTGATCTCTTCAACAATCGGTTGTTTTAATTCGACTTTAGCCATCTTCTGGTGCACCTCCTGTATTATTTGTGTGTACCGCCGTTCACACCGTAACCGGTGTCTATCTCTTCTATCCTCTGCCCGGCTGCCATCGGCTGCACAGCAGAATCAAAAAGAATTAAAAAACTCTCTGTCCAAAGACAGAGAGTCAGAAATATTCATCATAAAACTATGAATATACTTCCTCGGCAGGCGCTTATGCTTTATATCCGTCCGGATACCTGCTGTCTTCGGCGTTCATACTTGGATATATTATCATCTTCAAAACAGTTTGTCAACTATTTTATATTAAAATATTTATCGACTCCAACTCCAATTCCTCTGGCAATTTTTTTCTGATAACTTGCGGAATTAAGCTGACGATCTTCTTTTGGATTGCTCATGAATCCACATTCCAGAATCATCGTCGGAATCTTAGCCCAGTTGATGGTCGTATAATAGTCCGAACGAATCGTACCATGACTCTTTTTTCCGGTAGCTTTTGCCACCGAGGACAAAATATTCTTTCCCAAACTGCAGGACTTTTTGTAGATATTTTTTCCTACATATTTTGAGCTCCCCGGAACGCAAACCAGCGGTCCTGTTGCGCTGCTTCCAGCCGCATTACAATGGATACAGACATGAATATCCGCGCCGCTTTTATTGGCCTTTTTTGTCCTTTGCTGGTTGGACAGCGCACAGTTATTTGTGGTGCGAAGCATAATAACTTTGTATCCCCGCCTTACCAGTTCCTTTCTCACAGCTTTCGCAATGGCAAGATTTGTTTTATATTCCGGAATATGTGTGCTGACACCGGTGGTACCGGAAGTCAGCTTTGCCTTCCGTCTGGATGACCCTGGCGCAAGACGTTCTGTGGAGGAAATTCCTCTTTGCTGGTGTCCGGCAGCAATGAATATCGTTTTTTTACTTCTTCTTTCTTTTTTCGTTACCTTCTTTTTTGTCACCGCGGTGGTAACGGAAGCTGCAGACACCTCCTTGGTCTGCTGCGGACATACCATCAGCATGGCCAAAACCACAAGTGCTGTCATAATACATTTTTTCATATCTGTAACTCCTCTCCTAAACAAAAACGACCGCTCATACAAAGAGTATTGTCTGGAGTGGAACCGGCAAACCGGCTCCACACTCCAAACCGTACTCCTGGTACAAACGGTCATTTTAATTCATTAAAATTTTGCAGGATTCAGCTTAACGCCAGGGCCCATTGTGGAAGTAACAGTAGCACTTCTGATGTACTGTCCTTTTGCAGCCGCTGGTTTTGCTTTAATAATTGCATCTATTAATGTCTGGAAGTTTTCGGCTAACTGCTCCTCTGTGAAAGAAGCTTTTCCGATTGGCACGTGAACAATGTTTGTTTTATCCAATCTGTACTCGATCTTACCTGCTTTCAACTCCTTAACAGCCTTTGCAACATCCATTGTTACAGTTCCGGCTTTCGGGTTTGGCATTAAACCTTTCGGTCCAAGGATACGACCAAGACGACCAACAACGCTCATCATGTTCGGTGTTGCTACTACTTTGTCAAAATCAAGCCATCCTTCGTTCTGGATCTTTGGAATCAGTTCCTCTGCGCCTACGAATTCTGCTCCTGCTGCTGTAGCCTCATCTGCTTTATCACCTTTTGCAAATACGAGAACGCGTACTTTCTTTCCTGTTCCGTGAGGAAGAACTACGGCACCACGAATCTGCTGATCAGCATGACGTCCGTCAAGTCCCATCTTTAAATGAGCTTCGATTGTTTCATCAAACTTTGCACTGGCAGCTTTTTTTACGATGGCAAGCGCTTCCGGTGCTTCGTATAAATTAGTTTTATCTCTGAGCTTTGCAGCTTCCTGATATCTTTTACCTTTTTTCATTTTAGAAATAACCTCCTGTGGTATTATCGGGAGCGACCCTCCCACTTCGCTGTATTAAACAATTCTGACCTGCGACTACTCTTCAACAGTGATACCCATGCTTCGCGCTGTACCTGCGATCATGCTCATAGCTGCTTCGATGCTTGCCGCATTTAAATCAGGCATTTTGATTTCAGCAATCTCTTTAATTTTATCTTTGGAGATTGATGCAACCTTTGTTTTGTTCGGAACGCCTGATCCGGATTTAATGTTGCAGTATTTCTTTAATAATACTGCTGCCGGAGGTGTCTTAGTAATAAAACTGAATGTTCTGTCCTGGTATACAGTGATTACAACCGGGATAATCATATCTCCCTGGCTTGCGGTTCTCGCATTGAATTCTTTTGTAAACTGGACAATATTCACTCCGTGCTGACCTAATGCAGGACCAACAGGCGGTGCCGGAGTTGCCTTTCCTGCTGGAATCTGTAATTTAATATAACCTGTTACTTTTTTCGCCATGATAGCTAACCTCCTATTGTGGTAATTGCGGGAATCTCCCTCCCACTGTCTGTAAGTTCAGACTGTTTTACAATTTCTTGACATCTAAAAATCCAATCTCTACAGAAGTCTCACGACCAAACATATCCACTTCGATAGTGACGGTCTGCTTGTTCATATTGATATCTTTTACCGTGCTTTCCCTGCCTTCCCAGGCACCGGAAATAACCTGAATCAGGTCTCCCACCTCGAAATCAATCTGAATCTCTTCTTCCGCTCCGGTGATGCCGAGATTTCTCATCTCCGCCTCCGTCAGCGGCACCGGTTCAGACCCCGGTCCGACAAATCCTGTCACACCTCTTGTGTTGCGGATAACATACCATGTGTCATCATTCATGACCATGTTCACCAAAACATATCCCGGAAACATCTTCTTTGATACGTTCTTTTTCACTCCGCCCTTCATCTCAACGACATCCTGAAGCGGAACTCTGACTTCAAATATCTGATCCTGCAGTTTTCTGTTTTCGATAGTCTTTTCAATATTCGCTTTTACCTTATTCTCGTAGCCTGAGTAAGTATGGACCACATACCAGTTTAATTCTGACATATATTCACCTTTACTTTCGTCCTAGACCAGAAAATTAATTCCATACTGAAGAATCATATCCAATGTAGCAATGATTACACCAATGACTACTGCTGCAACAGTGACTGCCGCTGTTTCTCTGATCAGTTTGTCCTTATCAGGCCAGGTTATTTTTCTGAATTCGGACTGAAGACCCTGAAACCAGTTCTTAATTCCGGTTTTCTTTGTTTCGTCGCTCATGTTATCACTCCTTATAACTGGTCTGATTACTTTGTTTCCTTATGCACAGTATGCTTTCTGCAGAATCTGCAATATTTGCGTGTTTCCAATCTCTCAGGATGATTTTTCTTTTCCTTCGTAGTATTGTAGTTACGCTGTTTACACTCTGTACAAGCCAATGTAATTCTCACGCGCACAACTTCCACCTCCAATTTTTAATCGTGCGGCTTTTTTTCGCCTGTTTTTAGGCATAAAAAAAAGACCTATTCCATCGCCAATCTAATATAACACAGGATTTCTTTCCCGTCAATCATTTTCGTTTTCATTTTTATATTTATGTTACATTTCCACAGAAGGACGGTAGCCTGACTGCTGTTTTTTTGTTGACCACACTGTCTTTTTTCGATATACTGAAACCACCGGTGTCATATACATTTTCTTCCTGCACCGGAAAATAAAAGAAAGGATAATTCATCTATTATTATGGAAACAATTCGTATCAAATATTTTTCCGATGAGATTGAAAAGCTTACCTATATCGACGGTGTCTCCGACTGGATTGATCTACGGGCTGCAAGTGAAGTCTCCCTGAAGAAAGGAGAATTTGCTCTGATTCCTCTGGGCGTTGCCATGAAGCTTCCCAAAGGCTATGAGGCACACGTGGTTCCCCGAAGCTCCACGTTTAAGAATTTCGGCATCATTCAGACCAATCACATGGGTGTCATTGATGAATCCTACTGCGGCGATAACGATCAGTGGTTTATGCCTGCACTTGCCGTAAGGGATACGCAGATTCATATTAATGACCGTATCTGCCAGTTCCGTATCATGAAGCACCAGCCGACGATTTCCTTCGAGGAAACCGACCATCTTGCCGACAAAGACCGGGGTGGTTTCGGAAGCACCGGAAAGGCGTAAAACAATGAAGCTGTCCGTCCCGTTTTCCATTTTCCGTCCCGAACGAAGACAGGCTTTTTTCTCCTTTATGGTTAACCGGATTTGCCCGATTTTATATCCGAGGCACTGTCCGGTCTGCCAAAGGACGCTCCCTTACGGACGTATCGTCTGTGAAAAATGCCTCCTCCTGCTTCCCCGCGTCCGCGAACCGGTCTGTTTTTGCTGCGGCAAACCCGTTTTATCCGAAGCTCAGGAGCTTTGCTACGACTGCCGCACCTTTCCCAAGTCCTTTCAAAGAGGTCTTGCCCTTTTCCTCTACAATGAGATTACCCGTCCTTTTATGGCCGATTTTAAATACCATAACCGCCGTTTTCTGGCATACTTTTTTTCCGATGAAATCATAAAAACACATCACTCTCTTCTTCTTTCCTGGCATATTCAGGCAGTCATCCCGGTACCGGTTCACAAAAACAAGAGAAAAAAGAGGGGATATAATCAGGCCGCACTCCTTGGAAGAGAACTGGCAGTCCGTTTACATCTCCCCTGTTATCCGAAGCTTTTGCTTCGCATCGTTGATACACTCCCACAAAAGCAGCTAAATCCCCGGCTGCGTCTTAAAAATATCCAGAATGCCTTCTGTATAAATCCATCCCTTCAGCCGCTTGTAAATCATCTTCAAACGGTTTTACTGGTAGATGATATTTACACCACCGGCTCCACCCTGGAAGCCTGCACCCGGGTACTTCATGAGGCAGGAGTAAGAAATGTATATGTCTGTTCCGTATGTATCGGAGTTGCCAGAGACTGACCGTCACGCTGTCATTCCTTCAGGCAGTATTCCTTCAGACATTCTTTCAGGCCGGTATACCGTTTCTGCTCTGTCTCATTTCGTATCATCTGTTCCACCATGGTTTTTCTGCCGACGATGGCCACACATTTCTGCGCTCTTGTCACCGCTGTATACAAAAGATTCCGGTTACACAATATGGAAGGCCCATGCAGCAGAGGAAGCACCACCGCCGGATACTCACTGCCCTGAGATTTGTGAATCGTAATGGCATAAGCAAGCTCCAGCTCATCAAGCCCTGAAAAAGGGTATTCCACCCGGCGGTTTTCATCAAATATTACCGTAACCCTCTCGGTAAAGCTGTTAATCTGATGAATAATACCCATATCACCGTTAAAAATGCCCATTCCCTCTTCCACAGTGAAGCCCTTTTCATTGGTGATTTTCCACTCCAGTTTATAATTGTTTTTAATCTGCATCACCTTATCCCCCTCCCGGAAGATTCCCTGATGAACTTCCCTTTCCTCTTTGGAGGAATCGGAAGGATTGAGATAATACTGAAGAACCTGATTGAGATGCTCTACACCAAGTTCTCCTTTTCGCATCGGCGTCAAAACCTGAATTTCAAAAGGGTCGGCACCGATATATGACGGCAATTTGTCTTTCACCAGGAATACCACGCTGCCTATGATAGCCCGAAGCTCTTCTTTTTGAAAAAAGAAAAAATCCCGGTTACGGTTATCCAGAAGAATCTGCTCTCCCCGATTAATTTTGTGGGCATTTAACACAATCTGACTGGACTCCTCCTGACGGTAGATTCTCGAAAGCCGGACAACCGGAAATGTCTCCGCCTCAATCAAATCCTTTAACACATTTCCCGCTCCCACACTTGGAAGCTGATTGGAATCTCCCACCAGAACCAGCCGGGTTCCTGGAAGAACGGCCTTAAGAAGGGAATGCATGAGCGAAATATCGACCATGGACATCTCATCAACGATGATAACATCCGCCTCAATGGGATTTTCCTCATTTTTTTCAAAACGGTAATTTTCTCCGGCATCGATGCCACCGCTCAGTTCCAGAAGCCGATGAATGGTTTTGGCTTCGTAGCCGGTAGCTTCCGTCATCCGTTTCGCCGCACGCCCCGTCGGAGCCGCAAGAACAATCTCCATATCATCGGTCTCAAAACAGCGTATCATCAGATTAATGGTTGTGGTCTTTCCGGTACCGGGACCGCCGGTGACAATCAAAACGCCTTCCGTCATGGCTTTTGCCACAGCTTCTTTCTGATTGTTATCCAGGTCAATGTCACTGTTTTCTTCAAGAAAAGCAATTCTGGCATCCAGCTCACCTTTTTCCACCGGAAACTGAAGGTCCAGATTATGCAGCATTCCCGCCGTATTCAGTTCCATGAAATAATACGCATTCAGATAAACCCTTTCTTCCTGTCCCACGGTGCGTATCATCAGCTTTTTGTCCAAAACCAGTTCCATCAGATGATCGGCAATAAAGTCCGCCGACATTCCAAGAAGCTGTGCCGTATTCCGGCAGAGAATCTCTTTGGGAAGATATACATGACCGGAGCCGACTCCCTGAGAAAGCATATAAAGAACCGCTGCCCCAATCCGAAAAGAGGAATCCGGTGCAATCCCCGCTTTTGACGCAATTTTATCCGCAATCCGAAAGCCGATTCCGTGAATATCCTCCGCCAGGCGGTAAGGATTGGTTTTCATAATATCATAGAGCTCATCTCCATACTCTTCATAAATCTTTACCGCAAAATGGTTGGCAATCCCAAATTCAGACAAAAACATCATGGCATGACGCATTTCCTGCTTTTCCTGAAACTGTACGGCAATATTCATCGCTTTCTGAAGAGAAATCCCCTTAATCTCCGCCAGTCTTTCCGGCTCATTTTCAATAATGCGGAAGGTATCTGCCTTAAATTTTTTAATGATACGGCCTGCCAGCGCCGGTCCGATTCCTTTTACGGCCCCGGACGCCAGGTATCTTTCCATGGCTTCTTTGCCCTCCGGCTCTTTTACCGTATAGGATGTCACCTGATACTGAGGGCCGTGGGCAGGATGCTCCGTAAATTCTCCTTCCGCGCAGAGATATTCTCCTTCATCGATATAATGAAAAGTTCCCACGAGGATTTCATCCCCGTGGGTTGTTTCCAGTTCTAAAACGGTATAACCGTTTTCTTCATTATGAAAGCGGATATGGCTGACATAGCCTTCCAGGTGTGCCATACTTATCTGCCACCCAGATATTCAATAAACTGACCGGTTCCGATGGCTACTGCGGTCATCGGGTCATCTGCAGTCATGGTAGTAATTCCTGTTTTTTCCTCAATAAGCTGCTCCAGACCCTGCAGCATGCTTCCTCCGCCTGTGAGGACAATACCACGATCTGAAATGTCCGCTGCCAGTTCCGGTGGAGTACGCTCGAGCACACTGTGTACCGCCTCAACAATCTGAGCGGTTGCTTCTTTCAGGGCTTCTCTCGTCTCCTCAGAGGTTACGGTAACGGTCTTTGGAAGGCCGGTTACCAGGTTACGTCCTCTTACCTCAATAGAAGACTCTTCCGCCCTTGCATAGGCACTTCCTACCTGAATCTTGATATCCTCTGCGGTACGGTCACCAATCAGAAGATTATGTTTCTTTCTCATGTAACGAACAATCGCTTCGTCAAAATCGTCTCCGGCTACCTTAATGGATGTGCTTACCACGGTGCCGCCCAGGGAGATAACCGCAATATCAGAGGTTCCTCCGCCGATATCAACAATCATATTGCCGCAAGGCTTTGCAATATCAATGCCTGCGCCGATAGCCGCAGCAACCGGCTCCTCGATAATCTTGACATCTCTTGCTCCTGCAGCATAAGTAGCATCCTCTACCGCCTTCTTTTCCACCTCAGTGACACCACTCGGAACGCAGACAGAGATACGCGGTTTTCTTCCGAAAAGACTCTTGCCGACTGCTTTATGAACAAAATACTTAAGCATCTTCTCTGTCACCGAATAATCACTGATAACCCCTTGTCGGAGTGGACGAACTGCCACAATATTACCCGGAGTTCTTCCAATCATCAATCGGGCCTCTTCTCCGATTGCTTTGATTTTTCTTGTATCTACATCAAATGCCACTACAGATGGCTCTTTTAATACAACTCCTTTACCTTTTACATATACCAGTATACTCGCGGTACCTAAATCAATTCCAATATCCGTAGCCATTGGGAATCTCCTTTCCATATCTATTCCATAGTCAGTTATGAACCATTTATTATCATTTGCGTTTACGCACACTTGAAACTATTATAAACGAAACCCTTTCATTTTCCAATACTTTTTTCAAACTTCATAAAATTGAAAACAATTTGTTCTTTTTTATCCTTATACCTTCGCAAAAATGAAAAGGTATTGAAGAGACTCTCATCTCCCAATACCCTTTGTGTTATCGCAACAGTTTATTCTACAATTCCTTTCGAAAGCAGATATTCGATGACATCATTTACTGTCTCGATGGACTCAAGCTCTTCCGCAGGAATCTCTACATCGTATTCTTCTTCCAGAGCCATGGTCAGCTCAAATAAATCAAGAGAATCCGCTCCAAGGTCTTCCTTGAAGGATGTCTCAGGAAGAATCTCATCTTCATCTACACCCAACTGTTCTGCGATAATTTCTTTCATTTTTTCTAACATAAGAAAATATCTCCTTTTATGCGCAAACATTTGATGCTCAAAGTATACTATCAGCAGTTTTCTTTGTCAATATGTTTCTTTGCCACACCATTTTTTTGTCAAAACTGCCCAGTTCCCTGTTTTTCCGCCTCTCTGCCTTGACAAATCGGGTAATTATCTTTTATCATTACTCTAAATGCAATTACATTTTGAGGGGGGGGAGGGCAGAATACCATGGATGTCCCAATGAAAAAAAGCCGTCAGCGCCAAGCCATATTACAATGTGTACTATCGCACCACGACCATCCGACCGCTGAGATTGTTTATCAGGAGGTTCGGGAATCATATCCGAATATCAGTCTGGGAACCGTTTACCGTAACCTGTCACTTTTATGCCGAATCGGTAAAATCAGACGTATTGTTCACGACGACCACACCGACCGGTACGACGGTATCCTTTGCCCACATTCCCATTTTATCTGCCTTTCCTGCGGTGATTTGCAGGATGTGGATTTCCACCTGGACGAAAACTGTTTTTCCACATTTTGTCATGATTTTGATGGAGAGCCAACAGAATATGCTGTTATTTTCCGGGGATACTGCAGAGACTGCCAAAAGAAATCGAGTTCCCTTCGGGTCGCTTCCACTGCAGGTGACATAATATAAATTATTGTATATAATACCATTGAGGTGATTGATATGCTATACAACCGACGAAAAATGCTCAGTTTTTTTCTCGCCATCTGCATAATATTTGCAGGATTCTGCCTGGATTCTTCCGAGACAGAGCTTTTTTCCTATGGCATTTCACATCATGGTATTTGCTCTGTAACCGAAGAGGAAACTATTACAGCTCACGATTCTGTCACATATGAACTGATGGGCGTTCTCACCAACGCCCCGTTTTATCATTCCCTTCGCAGACATATTTCCGCAGACAAATCCCTGCGAATTGACGCATCTTTTCTGAATGTTCTGTTCAGACTGCAGTTTCTGTCTGTCTTTTTCTATGTCATAAGATATTCAAATCCTTTTTACCAATCATATTTCACTTCCATATTGTATTATATCCACCAAAAGGACGGAAAAAAATGATACGGACATATTTTCAATCTTTGTTGCCTGCGTATTAAACACAGGCTTATTAAAGTATGCTCAGGAAAAATGCTTCAAACCGTAAGGAGGCAATTATATGATTATTATTCAGCTTATTCTCCAGGCTTTCCTGCTTGCTTTTGGCTTTGCAATGCTGATGAAAGGTGCTGACTGGTTTGTGGACGGCAGCTCCGAAATTGCAAAAAAACTGGGAATTCCCCAATTGGTCGTGGGACTCACCATCGTTGCCATGGGAACCAGCACTCCAGAAGCTGCTGTCAGTATCACCGCTGCTTTAAAAAATAATGCAGGAATTGCCGTGGGCAATATAGTAGGCAGTAACATTTTAAATATTTTAATTATTTTAGGTGTCACTTCCGTCATTGTTTCAGTTTCCATCAAAAAATCTACTCTTCTCATAGAGATACCATTAATGATTGTTGTAACCATTATCTTTACTTTCATGGGGATGGCTGGCGAATCCATTTCCAGAATAGAAGGAATAGTGTTGTGGCTTCTTTTTCTTTTCTACCTCGGATACCTGTTTTCCCTCGCAAAAAAAGGCAGTGAAGAAGATAAAAAACCAGAACAACCCACATGGAAGCTGATTCTTCTTCTGATTCTGGGAGGCATCGTCGTTATAGCAGGCAGCAATATCACGGTAAATGCAGCGACTCAACTTGCAAAAATGGCAGGACTCAGCGAGCGTTTCATCGGACTCACTATCGTTGCACTTGGCACCTCTCTTCCTGAGTTTGTCACCTCTGTCAATGCTGCCAGAAAAGGAAACGCAGATATTGCCATCGGAAATATAGTAGGAAGTAACATTTTCAATATTTTGTTTGTCATTGGAACTTCGGCACTGATTATTCCGGTCCCTTATGAAGCAAAATTCATTACCGATGGAGTGATTGCCATTGCCGCCGGCGTTCTCCTCTGGCTGGCTGTTTTTAAAAAGATGGAGCTTCAAAGAACCTGGGGTATCATCATGCTCGTTTCTTACAGCGCTTATTTTCTATATCTGCTCATTTAACCAGCCTTTAATCCACTGAAAAATCCGGTCAAAAAACTATTGCTTTTTTGACCGGATTATAGTAAAATATCAAAGTCAGTTTTGACAAGCTTCCTTGGCTCAGTTGGTAGAGCGACGCATTCGTAATGCGTAGGTCGCCGGTTCAAGTCCGGCAGGGAGCTTTTTTGTTGCCCAAAAAAAGCAGTTTGCTTAATAAACCAAAAAAGAACGTCGGTAGTTACTGTCCTTAGACCGTTACTGCCGACATTTTCTTTTATATTACAACACCATTGATATTCATTTCGGTTTCGCTGGCACCTTTTCCATAGTCCAGCTTGTCATATTGTGCTTTGACCGTCTCCCACGGAAGCTTTTCATGCTCTTCTTTCAGATAAGATATGATATCAGCAATTCCCTCACCGGTAAAGGCACTGGTATAAAAAATCTTTTTACATCCGGCAAGACGCAGCCATTCGGCCGCCTGCTCCGGGTCTCCTGCCCAGTGATCGCATTTGGTGACAATGCCCACAACCTCTCTGTTACTCTGCGCGGTGCAGTTTGGCGGATAAAGTGAAAACGGCTCTGTTGCACTGATAAGCAGACCAACCACATCCGACTCGGCACTGTATACTGCAAGGGACCCCGCCAGATGCTTTGTCTCCGCATATTCTCCGGGCGTATCAATGATCACATCATAATGATTGACATACTGTGTTTTATGATACACAATCTTTTTCCCTTTCATTGCCTGTGTCAGTGTAGTTTTGCCTGATTCACTTCTTCCGATAAACATTATCTTCCGCATATTATTTACCCTTTACCCCAATATTTTTTCTAAAAACGAATCCGTGTAGGAAACAATCATTATTTCCCAAACAATCCCGGAACCGTTTTCTTCCGATATCTGGCTCCCTGCAGCGCATCCCGGAAATCAGCCCATCGCTCATTATAAATAAGCTCATAGGATGCCCAGGCAAGAATCGAAGCCGACATGACATCAATCATCGAATGCTGTTTTACGAACATCGTTGACAGAATAATCAATACCATCAGCACAGAAGAGCTTATCTGAAGCCACTTTTTGTCCTTAAGCTTTTCACTGTGCCAGAGTGCCGCACAGACTCCGATGGAATTATAAACATGAATACTCGGCAGTACATTTGTCGAAGTATCCATACTGTATACAAATTTAGTCAATGTTACAAAAACATTATCTCTCGCAAAGGTCTCCGGACGCAGCTCCAACCCGTTCGGATACAGCCATGATACCACTACAAAGAGCGTCATCCCAATCATTCCGAAATACATCATCCTGCAGAAGGATTCTTTGTCCCGGAACAGCAAATAGATACCGGCTCCGCCAATGTATGCAAACCACAAAAGATAAGGTACAATAAAAATCTCCATAAACGGGATATATTTATCCAGGGAACATTCAATAATATGTATCTTATCCGGAGTTACAGTTTCCAGCCATCGGAAAGCTGCAAGATATACCGGAAAATACAAAAGCAGCAGATAATGTTTATATTGGCTTAAACGACCTTTCATAATATCACCTTCCAGACACTCCTGATTCCTCATTTCATAATATACACGCGTAACTGCCGAAGCTTTGCCGCCATGACATTTTTGTCATTTTGGCATTACTTCTCACAAAACATAGTATTCTCTGCCATAAGTGACTCTACTCTATCTTTTGGCATAAGTCAATTTTTTTCAAAGAAAATTCACAGTTTTTTAAGTTTTTACGCTGTTGTATTTCAGATTGCAGTGTGTGCATTCTTTCATTTTGCACACTCTGATGCAGGCTGTAGGGAGGTGTATTTCCTTTTTTAATTTAAATAATTAGGTGTATTCTTTGACGCATTGTCAGTTCTCTGAAGACGAATCTCCGGAATGTGATAGATTGCGCACAGCTTCTGAATGGTCTCCTCCACCTGTTTCATAGCAACAGGCACACAGATTGTTTTGTAAAGGCTCATCATACTTTCCGTATCATATACTTCACCTTTTTTCGGCTCGGAATCAGCGAAATTACTGATTTGTTCCATATAAAGATAGAGCGGATGCATCGGAGAACCAACCATCACTTTTGAGATGACTGTTCCGACAGAATCCTCCCGAAGTTCCTTCGGCAGCTTAATCTGATTATTGACATTTACCTGAAGATTAAGCTTCATATTCGGTCCCATGTCATTGCGGAACTCACACTTTACAATTCGTATTCCTTTTAAGTCCAGTTTCATTATATCAAATTCCTTCCTGAATTATTCTTATCTTATATATTTTCTTCTTCCCGGTGGTTCTTCTCTGCCTGAAGCCGTTTTTTCAGATTCTCAAGACTGTGCGGGTACTTCGGAGAGGTCATGGACGGATTGCCGGCAATACGCTGCCGGAAAGTACGAACATTTCTTTTTTCATATTTTGTGTGTTTTTCCCTGACTTTTCCAAGCATATCCTTAAATGCTTCGATATCCTTTTTCTGGCTTTCTGTCAGTATGTCGTCCATAGACGGTAATGTTTTACGAAGTTCCTTCATCTTGTTAAGACGTTCTTCGAGTTCATTATGTATTTCTTCAATTCGTTCCAGTCCCGGATGTTCTTCCACAAATTCTTTCCAGCTGTCATCCAGACAGGCAATAATCACATCGGCTCTTCTTCGCAGTAAAACCATTTCCCGGCGCATTTCCTCCGCCCGGATAAGAATATCCCGAAGGTCCAGTGCCTCTTTGACAGAAACGGTCACATCTGCACAGACTCCCACTGTCACAATGGCGGTAACAATCACCAGCGGCAGCATCGGAATTCCTGACAGCACCCCCATCACCAGCGGATGAAGCCACTGATTCATGCCGATGGTAAAAAATCCCCACGCAACGGAGGATGAAAGGCAGATATATCCTTTATAATTAAATTTCTGATTGGAATAATCCCAGTACCGAACCTTAAAAATGGCTTCCAGCGCCATTCCGGTAACCAACTCAAGCAAAGTAGCTCCGACTACACCCGCAAAATAGGTCAGCACAAGATTATCCTGAAAAGGCTCGGAAACAAAAAGCATCATCACCGCGCCGCTTCCGTATATCGGCAGAAACGGCCCCTTCATAAACCCCCGGTTTACAAACTTCCTTTTTCGAAGAGACACATAGGAAGACTCAAATACCCAACCCAAAAAACTGTAAATATAAAAAAATACCAGCCATTGAAATGGGGTATAACTCATAATATCACCAGTCCCTTTTGTTTTATTCTATTCAAATCACATAATTGTTGCCATTAATCTGTTCATGCCACTCCAGAAGGTCTTCCAAAGTAACCGTATCTACGACTCCGTTAATGGCATCCTTCAGTTTCTTCCATAATATAATGGTAACACACTGTTCCATCCGGCTGCACGGGTCGGCGCAGTCATCCAGACAACTTACCGGATCCAGACTTCCTTCCGTAAGCCTAAGAATCATCCCTGCCGTATATTCGGAAGGGTTCTTTGTCAGCAGATATCCCCCCTGCGGTCCCCTTATGCTTCTCACAAATCCTGCTTTATTTAAAACACCGATGATTTGCTCGAGATATTTTACAGAAAGCTCCTGTCTTGCCGCAATATCCTTGATTCTCACCGGTTCTCCTCCCTGTCCGTTCAGGGCAATGTCCAACATGAGACGAAGCGCATATCGTCCTTTGGTTGATATTTTCATATGGTCTCACTCCCATTATTTTTTCTCTTTTATTATAATATCTCTCTTATTTTATAACTTTTATGTGAAATTTACAACCCGTTTTTCTTTCTCCCGTCACGCACTCCTTCCTTGCCTTTTTTCTCTTATTATAATAAAATAAACAGTAAGAACAAAAAGGAGGCATTTTATGATGAACAGCAAATCTTCTTTTACAAATCAGAATATCCTGGCCTGGCTTCAATACTTTTCACAAAAAGCCGGTCTGGACATTGAAAAAATCAAAATCATTGATATCAGTAAGAAAAAAAAGAATCTGATTCCGACCATCGAAACCCACAAGCGTGTTCTGGTCTTTGCCGATAGCGGAAACCCGAATTTTTTCTTTGACCTTTGGGAGTACGGTCTGGGAGAATGTGACATCTGGTTCAAAACCGGTCTGGAACCGGAGGGCAATGTAAATATCTGCAAGCTCTCAGATATGATTGATAAAGAAATCACCGAACCTTCCGTCATGCTTATTTTCAATCCAAACGCAAGAAGCTCTTACAAAATCGGCATGAAAAACGATAACTTCTCACAGGGCTCCGTTCGATATGTTGCCAGCGAAATCCGCTCCATCATCATTAACAAGCTCCATCTTGACGACCAGGATACGATCTGCATTATCAGTGGAGAAAGTATCGCCGTGGAATCTGCCATGATTGCCAGCGAAGGCGAAATTATTGCCGTCGAATACAACAAACACGACCGTTTTTCCATGGAAGAAAATGTTACCAAGTTCGGTCTGTCAAATGTAACCATCGTAAACGATACCAGTCGAGCTTCCATGAAAGAAGTTCCGGTTCCATCTCTTTCTTTTATCGTTGCCACCAGCCGATTTGAGGAAGAAGTTCAGAACCTTCTGAAGCTGAATCCACAGATGAAGTTCGTTGTGTATACTCTCGAGCTTGATATTTTATCAACAATTCTTGATGTATTTAAAAAATATGACATTACCCGGACAGAGGTGATTCAGATTGCCATGTCCAAGCTGAATAACCAGAATGTTTTTGAGGCGAAACCTGCTCCATGGATTATTTCCGGAGAGATTATGCATTAAACCATTCAAACCAAGCTTCATAAATAGAATGCCGGTGTTCCTGTACATTTTGAGGAACACCGGCATTTTCATATGTGCAAAGTTTTAAAACAGACTTATTTTAAATAGTTCAGGCGAAAACCTTTTTACCACAGAGTCGGTTTTACCTGTGTAATCAGTCTGCCCTCTGCTTCGATATATGCGCGGTCCACATCTTCTTTTTCTTCTACGGTAAGTCCATGGGAATCCGCAAAGCTTTGCCATGCTGCCATGGCCACCAGCAAATCTGTCATGCTGTTACAGGCTTTTATTTTATTTTCGTATCTTTTGATATCTTCTTTTTTAACGTTCATTTTCTCCGCTCCTTTTTCAAACAGAATATTAAAAAAACGCCCGGCGTTTTTGCTGCGAGATAAAAAAGGCATAAAACTCCTGTCTTATGCCACATTTTCCTGATTATGTATTATAATCTTGCAAAATATTCCACCGCTCTTGCAAAATCCGCAATCGTCTTTTCGGCATCGCCGTGTTCAATTCCATCCTTCACACAATGATTCAGATGTCCCTCCAGAATAATCTGACCAACCTTGTGAAGTGCTGATTTTGCCGCATTGACCTGAATTAAAATATCCTCACAGGGAACATCCTGATCCACCATCTTATCAATGGCATTAATCTGGCCTTTAATCCGGTTCAGTCTCTGATGAAGATTCTTCGCATCCATGCATTGCCTCATGTTACTGTCTCCCTTCCAGTCTTCCCTCTCGCATGTCGAAATCAAGAGTCATATTGTATGATTATAAACTGAAATGTAAAAAAAATCAATATCGCCGCTCAGAAATCGAACGATTCCTTTTCCGGATTATCTTTATCTTTTTTCTTCCTCTGAAAACTGTGCATGACCAAGCCGAACATCCTCCAGAAATTGTGCGACATCTTCTTCCGCCTGGTCAAAGAGATAGTTTTTCCCTTTGTGTTTTCTTTCCCGGTTTACCCGGCGTATCTCTTCATTGACTCTTTCCACCTCTTCATAAAAATCCGGAGCGGATATTCGTTCAGCCCCCTGCCCCATGACAATCACCTGTTCCATGGAATCGGAAGTGGCAACTCTCACATGATTTTTCCGTCCCAGTTCATGGGTGGTCTTTTCGATATACTGGTCTGCCGTTTCGGCTTCTTTTGTATATACTACATGAATATTATGATAGCGATATATTTCCCGCGTATTTCCTTTTACTTTATAGGCGTCAAAAACCACAATGAGTGTACATCCCGTGAAACCCTGATAATTTCCCATGATCTCCAGAAGACGTCCCCTGGCGGCATCCAGACTGGCTTCTGCCAGCTTTGACAGCTCTTCCCAGGCAAAAATGATATTGTACCCGTCTACCAGAAGATATTCTTTTCGCTTTTCTTTCTGCGGGGAAATGTTCCGGGAACCATACTGTCCGGAATCATTCTTTTTGGCGTCTCCTTTTCCAACGGTTCGGCCTTCCCCTCCAAAGTCATGAATTCCTCCGGTTCTTTTTGGCAGGCGTGTGGGCTTCCATTTTCCGGCACCAAATTCTCTTTCAAAAATTGCCTCCAGCTCTTTTTCTTCCCCGGAATAACCTGCAAAAGCTTCTGCCTGCGACAACGGAGCTTCTCCATCTTCCGAGTCTTTCTCTGTCGGTTCTTTGATATGCATATGCACCGGCACCTCCTGCCAAGGCACAAAATACCCGGCACCGTGAGCGCAAAAAACAGAGCCGGAAGGATTCTCCGTGTCCGCTTCACTGTCATAACCGACAGCAGCAATCACTTCCTCTTCATTATGGCAGGGCTCATATCCTTTCATCCGCAGAAAAAGCCGTCCCCGTCCGCCGCTGTATGCCCAGACCTCTTTCTGATAGTCTTTCATTTCCACTGCCGGAGCAGAACCGGTAAGCACCGCCCGGTTTCCCTCTATCTCCGGTTCAGAAAAAGTACCGTACATTTTCTGAATGTCTGCCATGCCCCTGCCAATCTGTTCGGCGGGCAATTCCAGCCGGAAAGAGTACCACGGCTCCAGAAGGACACTTTTTGCCTGCATCAGACCCTGTCTGACCGCCCGATATGTGGCCTGACGGAAATCTCCCCCTTCGGTATGCTTCAAATGCGCTTTACCCGCAGTCACCGTAATCTTCATATCCGTAATCGGAGAACCGGTAAGCACACCTTTGTGTTCTCTTTCCCCCAAATGAGTCAGAATCAGCCTCTGCCAGTTGCCATCAAGCTCATCCTCACTGCATACGGTGCCAAATACCAGTCCGGAACCGGGTTCTCCGGGTTCCATTTTAAGATGTACCTCAGCATAATGTCTGAGAGGCTCATAATGGCCGACACCGGTAACGGTATCCTGAATAGTTTCTTTATACATGATATGCTCTTCCCCGAAGCTTACCGGAATGCCATACCGCTCTTCAATCATGCTTTTTAAAATCTCAGTCTGGACTTCACCCATAATCTGCACCTGAATCTCTCCAAGAGCTGCATTCCAGGTGATATGAAGCTGGGGTTCTTCTTCCTCCAGCTCTTTAAAATACCGCATGGCCCGAACCGTGTCATAGCCTTCCGGCAGAATAATCTGTCGGGACAGCACCGGCTCCAGCTCCCACTGCTGTCTTTCCGGCGCATCTCCAAGAGCCTCTCCAGCTTTTGTTTCCGACAATCCGGTCACTGCACAGACGGTTCCTGCCTCTGCCGTATCCTCCAGATGATATTTGGCACCGGAATAAATCCGAATCTGATCTATTTTTTCTGCTCCGACCGGCATTTTTACTGTAAGAGTTCCTCCGGTTACTTTCAAATGCGTCAGCCGGTTTCCCTGTTCATCTCTTGATATTTTGTAAATCCGGGCTCCAAAAGCGTCCGGCCATTTTTTTGCCCGGGTATACTTCTCCATGCCACAAAGCAGTTCCTCTATCCCTGACAACTTCAGGGCAGAACCGAAATAACAAGGAAACACCTTCCGTTCCTGTATCAGCCCGATGACAGATTCCAGAGAGATATTACCGGTATTCATGTATTCTTCCAGGATATCTTCATCGCACATGGCCACTTCTTCCAGAAATTCTTCTGTCATAACATTTTCATCAAAGGCAATACAGCCTTCATCAAGACAATGCTTCAATTCATTTAATATGCTATCCCGGTCTGTCCCCGGCTGATCCATTTTATTGATAAATAAAAAAGTCGGAATACCATATTCGCGAAGTAACCGCCAGAGCGTCTCCGTATGACCCTGGACCCCGTCCGGCCCGCTGATTACAAGAACCGCGTAATCCAGCACCACGAGTGTTCGTTCCATCTCTGCGGAAAAATCAATATGCCCCGGCGTATCAAGGAGCGTCACCTCTTTTTCCCCCAGAGGAAAGACTGCCTGCTTGGAAAAAATAGTAATTCCACGGCTTCGTTCCAGGACAAAATTATCCAGAAAAGCATCGCCGTGGTCCACTCTTCCCATCCGGCGCAGCTTCCCTATCAGATACATGATTCCTTCTGATAATGTTGTTTTTCCCGCATCTACATGGGCCAGTATACCTATTGCAAGTTTATCCATTTCTCTCTTCCTATCTAAAAAGAATAGCGACACAACCTCTTCCCGAAGTTCTGCCGCTATAAAAGTATCACGGAAATGGAGGGATTTGAACCCTCGCGCCGGTTACCCGACCTACCGCATTTCGAGTGCGGACCCTTCAGCCACTTGGGTACATCTCCACAAGGCAGGGGAAACCATTCACTTTGTCTCCCCATACCGAAATTACACGTTTGATATTTTAACAAACCTCACTGAAAAAAGCAAGGAGATTTTCTCTTTTGCCTTCGTCCCGGATACAGGCTATTTTCTGTGCATGGAGAAGGAATCCAGATCCACAGAAGAAAGATTCTCAAGAATCAGACGGCCGTCCGCTTCTTTAATCAGCTTATCACGGAACTTTCTTGTTTCATTTTCTGATTTATGTTTGCTCGGACCGCCGACACAGCCGCCCACGCAGGCCATACCTTCGATAAAGTCTGTTTTCAGTCTGCCGGCCTGCAGCATCAGCAGTGCCTTCTTACACTCCGCTGCACCGTTACATACAGTTACCGTAATGTCATCATTTTCTTCGATTTCTTTTAAGGACTGTAATACTGCATTGGTTACACCGCCGCTGTTTCCGAAACGTTTTCCAAATACAGATGCCGCCTGATAATCATTTGGCGCAGCTTCTACTTTTACGCCTTTTGCCTTCAGCATGGCACGAAGCTCACCGATGGTCAGAACATAATCCGCATTTCCTTCAATCTCTTTGTCCATTGCCTCGCTCTTTTTCGCAACGCAAGGTCCCACAAATACGGTAACCGTCTCCGGATCCTCTGCCTTTACCATACGGGAAACGGCACACATCGGAGAAACAGTGGTAGAAACATGGTCAATCACCTTCGGATAATGTTTTTTCACCATATTTACAAAAGCCGGACAGCAGGAGGTTGTCATCTGTTTGCCTTCTTTATAGGCCTCTGCCCACTCTTTTGCCTCTGCGGCTGCCGTCAGGTCTCCGCCAAGGCCCAGCTCAATCATATCGTCAAATCCAATCTTCTTCATGGCATCTCTTAAGCTTGCCATGGTAATCTCTTCGCCAAACATTCCTTCCAGAGAAGGCGCCACCATAGCTACGACTCTCTTTCCGGCTCTCATGGCATTGATAATATCTACAATAAAGGTTACAGAGCCGATTGCTCCAAACGGACAGCTGTGAATACACTGACCACAGGAAATACACTTCTCATCATCTATCATTGCAATACCGGTCTCCGGGTCTACTTTCAGCGCATCCACCGGACAGCTCTTCCGGCATGGACGTTTCAAATCGGCAATGGCATTGTACGGACAGGCTGCGGCACACTTTCCACACTCACGACATTTGGATGGGTCTATGTATGCCTGATGCATTCCAATGGTAATTGCTCCAAAATTACAGGAATTATAGCAGGCTTTTCCCATACAGTTCTGACAGTTATTGGTAACTGTATATCTGGCAATCGGGCACTCCTCGCAGGCCGCCGGAATCACATAAACAATCTTGTGTCCTTTTGAGACATCAGGTGTCGTTCCCATCGGCGTTTTGCCCTCCGCCAGATTGACTCTCTGCCTGATAACCTCCCGTTCCTTATAAATACAGCACCGAAACTGTGCCTTCGGACCCGGAATCATTTCATATGGTATCAGACTTTTTTTCTCTTCAAACTCACCATTATAGGCAAGTGTCGCAACCCGATACAATACTTCATGCTTAATCTTTAAAATTGTTGCATCATTTGTAACCATAGTATCCTCCTAAATTAAAAATCATGTAAAGGTTTAGTCGATTAATTTTAACATTCTTAAGTCGCTTACGCAATAAAAAAGCAGGAAAAATAATGTATCTTTATCCGTACATTCTGAAAAACATATAAGCCGCGGACATATGGTATCAAATGCCCGCGGCCCGTTTATCTACTTACGGATTCTGGCCAGTGTTTTAAATGCGTTTGCCATATCTTCCTTCACCAGATGATTTTTCAAATCATACTGTTCCTGATAGAATGCATGAACCTCTGCCCTCGGCTCACAGACCTCTTTAATATGAAGCTGTGCAGTCACCGCTTCCTCCAGCTCTGTGATATCTCCCACAGCGTAAGCTGCAAAAATACAGTTGGTCATTACGGCTCCTGCCGCATTTTCCAGGGTAATGGTAGTACTGTCTAACATATCGGCCTTCATCTGGTTCCAGAGGGCATCCCTGCTTCCGCCCTCAGTAATGGTAATGCGGCTTAAGTCAATACCCGCCTGACGGTATAATTCTGTTATCTCCATATAGTCGTATCCGATGGCCTCAAGCACTGCACGCCAGAGCACGGTCTGGTCGGTATCCATGGTCATATTGAGGAAACATCCGATGGCATCTTTGGTATCTTTTGCTCCGCCGGTCAGATATGGGAGGAACAAAACGCCATTGGAGCCCGCCGGAATCTCCTCTGCCTGCCGGCTTAACACCTGATAATAGTCCCCGTCCTCTTCTTTTTTACAGATATTATCTTTATACCAGCGAAGAGCCAGACCGCCGGTACGGATATATCCCCAGTAGAAATATGTGTCCGGCATGGTTCCGCTGTTAAAAATAAGTCCGGCACCCGGACGGCTCAGCTCCGGAATAATTCCCCGGGTGGAAACACAGAACATGGAGCAGGTTCCCGCCACATCTACAGCCTGTCCTTCTTTGATATTTCCGCTGCCAATCATGGACTGCATGGTGTCCCCGGCACCGGCACAAATCGGAATTCCTGCCGGGAATCCGGTCTTTTCTGCCATTTCTTCGGTGAGATGGCCGATAATGTCCCACGGTTTGACAATCCGCGGCATCATGGATTCCGGAATGCCCAGAATGTCAAGCTGCTCTTTTGACCAGCATTTTTCTTCTACTTTATATCCCAGACCCCATCCTGACATGGTTCCCCAGTCAATAAACATATCTTCCGCTTTCAGTCCGGCAAGATGGGCGAGAACATACGGGGCATCGTGGACAAATTTCACACCTTTTTCTTTGTATTCTTCCGAATTTTTCAGAAACCATCTGGCAAACATGGCCGGAAACATACAGTTAGCCTCCGGATTGCCGGTTTCTTTTCCCCAGATATCCAGTCCCATATCGTTAATAAACTGCACATCCTCCTCTGTACGGGAATCCAGATAGTTAATATATGGCGTAATGGCATTTCCCTCTGCATCCACACCACAGATACCGCAGATAATTCCGTCTCCCATAATGGAGCGGACTTCAGCCGGATTGAGTCCTTTTTCTTTCATCTGGCGGGAACATTCTTTCATTCCTTTTATGGTCAGCTCGAGATACTCCTCACAACTCATATTCACCCAGCCCGGCTCCGGATAGGTCAGTGTAGTCGGCGCACTGGATGATACCATCTGATTCATATTCTCATCATAAACCGCTACTTTTACACTCTGCGTTCCCGCATCAAAACCAAGATAATATTTCCCCATTTTAAAAAACTCCCTTCTTTTTGCAGATTCTCGTTTTATCAGTATGTGCCGACTGAAACGCTTTTTATCATAATGTTCCTTTCATTGATTTATCCGGAAAACATAAGCAAAGCCGCCTCATACCGTTTGAGAGGGACGGAGAATTCTCTGTTCACGAAAAAACCCCCGAAATAATCGGGGGCATAAATCACAGCTTGTACAATTCATCCTGTCAGGAAAGAAATCAATATAAACCAGTTCATTACACAGATTCTGACACTCTTTCCTGCGCTTCTCTCTTCTCTCATCCAGACTATACTGTCGGCTCCGGAATCTCACCGGATCATGCAATTACGCTCGCGGGCTGTACCGCCGGTAGGGAATTACACCCTGCCCCGAAGAATCTATTTCATTTACTTAGACATTATAACGCTTCCCAGAGCATTATACAACTACTTATTTATGGAAAATACATAAGTTTTTGATAGGGTTTTAAAGTGTTTTTGTAATTATAGGCAATGCTTCAAGAAGAATCTATTTCATTTACTTAGACATTATATCTCCTTCGGGGCATTATCAAACTACTTATTTTATTTATTTACTCCTGTATAAATCCGGCGATTGCTCAAAGTATTGCGCTTCATATATATAATCCGGTTTTGTTTGGAATTGTATGGATTCCATTTCTTTTCATAAGAATTATATGTCTTTTTTGATATCCGTTTTTTATTGTAGAGCTTTCCTTTTTTCAGACTGGCTCTATAATAATTTTCTTTGGTGCCTCCATTGCTGAAATTGAGATAAACACTGGTTCCGTATGTATAGCCTTTTTTTATCTTAATCATACTTCCCAGTCCCCATCGTGTACCCACAAATAAAGAATGATTAATATATTGGAAAGGATATCCTGTACCGCTACTCCAGACCTCTCCACCTTTTACCGCTTTTACTTTTGAGCCAGTATAATAATATAGTCTACCATAACAAATTTCCCGACTCTCTCCCACATTTTCTGCTACCAGAAGAATTGGTTCTTTTTTACTTCCGATATTAAGAATTCTGAACCATTGATATTTATCTTTATGATTTTTCAGGAAATTCCCATAAGCTATTTTTGCTTTTTTATTTTTTGATGCTGCCTGAAGATTTCCTGATGGTATGATTAGTAAAATAACAATAAATACAATAAATGAAATTT
>JALEIY010000114.1 GCA_022769785.1 Eubacterium sp. | reverse complement strand
CTGGATCAGTGGAGACTGATGCACATCGGTGCACAGCCGGTACCACCGTCTCTGATTCAGCACTGGAAAGATTATTTCCCGAATCATCTTTACGACACCAATTATGGACTTTCTGAATCCACAGGACCTGGTTGTGTACATCTGGGTATCGAAAATATCCACAAGGTGGGAGCAATCGGAGTACCGGGATACCGTTGGTCTTGTAAGATTGTCAATGAACAGGATGAAGAAGTAAAACAGGGCGATGTCGGTGAGCTTTGTGTAAAAGGCCCGGGCGTCATGACCTGTTACTACAATGACCCGAAGGCAACAGAGGAGACTTTAAAGGACGGCTGGCTCTATACAGGGGATATGGCTATGCAGGATGAAGACGGCTTCATCTTCCTGGTAGACCGTAAAAAAGATGTAATTGTCAGCGGCGGAGAAAATATTTATCCGGTGCAGATTGAGAACTTCTTAAGTGCCTTTGAAAAAGTCAGAGATGTGGCTGTCATCGGACTTCCGGATAAACGTCTCGGGGAGATTACCGGAGCTGTTATTTCCATTAAAGAAGGAATGGATTGTACCGAGGAAGAAATCGAAGAATATTGCAGAGAACTTCCAAGATACAAACGACCGAAGAAAATTATCTTTGCCAATGTTCCAAGAAATGCTACCGGAAAGATTGAAAAACCGGCATTAAGAAAGAAATACGGTGCTGACAGACTGGTAGAACAACAGAATAAAGGATGATGATATTACAATAACAAAGGGGCTCCGTGATGACCCTAAAAAACGGAGCCTCTTTTTTTATTCGTCGAAGAAAACTCCGGCGGATTGCGTAATGATACAACAGCGAAGTGCGCCAGCAGTTACAGGTAACAATCATAACTGCTGACGCACTTTTTAAAAAGTATATATATTTTAAAGAGGGGGTTACTGGTTTACAGTCTATATATATTACTCTCCAAGAGCGGTTTTCCGGCTTACTACATTGGTTTTTTCGTAGCAGGCAAAGGTTTCCTCCACCAGAGTCTGATCAGGCTTTGGTGTAATCAGGCTTACCACCGGAACAATAACCAGACCGGCCAGCATGGCGATGGAACCACAGTTGATTGGAGAACGCATGATTTCCGGAAGACAGGTTGGTACCAGCATATCGACAATCATAATGATGGAACCAAAGAGGAAAGAAACCCAGCAGGCTGCTTTCGTGGTCTTTTTCCAATACAGGGAGTAGAGGAAAGGCGCAAGGAAAGCACCGGCAAGAGCGCCCCAGGAGATTCCCATAAGCTGTGCGATAAAGGTTACTGAGCTCTTGTACTGAACGAGAGCAATAATTGCGGAAATCGCAATAAATACGACAATAAGTACACGGATAAATACCACCTGTTTTTTATCGCTCATATTCTTAATAAAGTTGTCCTTTAAGAAATCGATAGTCAGTGTAGAACTGGATGCGATTACCAGAGAGGACAGGGTTGACATGGAAGCAGATAACACCAGAATAACCACCAGGGCAATTAATCCAGGACTTAAATTCTGCAGCATAGTCGGAATAATGGAATCATATCCATTGGCAACTACATCAATCTGATCGGAGAACAGTCTTCCGAAACCTCCGAGGAAATAACAGCCTCCGGCAACGACCAGAGCAAAAATGGTAGAAATAATCGTACCTTTTTTAATAGAAGCTTCATCCCGGATAGCGTAGAACTTCTGAACCATCTGCGGCAGTCCCCAGGTTCCCAGTGATGTCAGAATAACCACAAACATCAGATTCAAAGGATCCGGACCAAAGAAAGAAGCAAAAATACCAGGTGCAGTGGAAACGGTTTCATCGGAAACACGAGCCAGACCATCTAATGCGGCAAGGAAGCCGCCTTTGCTTTTTAATACCGCAAGGATAATAGTAGAAATACCAAAAAGCATGATGATACCCTGAATAAAGTCATTGATTGCCGTTGCCATATATCCACCTGCAATAACATAAATGGCGGTAAGAACGGCCATCAGAATAATACATACGGAATAATCAATATTGAAGGCCATTCCAAACAGTCGGGAAAGACCATTATATAAGGAAGCAGTATAAGGAATCAGGAAAATAAAAATAATGACTGAGGCCACAATTTTCAGTGCCTGGCTTCCATAACGCTGACCAAAAAACTGCGGCATAGTCGCAGAATCGAGATGCTGTGTCATGATTCTTGTTCGTCTTCCCAGGACAACCCAGGCTAAAAGGGAACCGATAATCGCATTACCAATACCTGCCCATGTAGCAGCAATACCATATTTCCATCCGAACTGTCCGGCATAACCTACGAATACCACGGCGGAAAAATAGGAGGTGCCGTAAGCAAAAGCAGTAAGCCACGGGCCGACAGAACGTCCTCCCAGAACAAATCCATTTACATCAGTAGCATGTTTTCGGCAGTAAAGACCAATGCCGACCATAAGCGCAAAATACGCAACTAAAAGTATGAGTTTCATAAGATCTTCCTTTCTCTCTTTATTTTACTTTTATTGTAAAAACCATTAAAACTTTAACACATAAAATCGAAAAAGTCAAGCGATATATACTTGGATGATAAATGTTTCCGGGAAAAAATGCTTTTTAAATGCAAATCGAAAAGAGTAGTAATGTGACATTTTACATAATATAATGACATAAAATATAAATATTTGCGGTGAGTATAAATTGTACCCATTATTAGGAAAATGTATAATAATGCTGTAAAGTATTGTAATTTACAGGAGGATGTTATATGTCAAACATTAGTGTAGCTATTGCGAATGATAATGAAAAAATACGTCATAATTTAAGCAATCTTGTTACAGCTCAAAATGATATGACGATGGTGGGAAACGCTTCCGACGGAGTGGATGCGGTAGCTGTGATTCGGCGGACTCGTCCTGATGTAGTTCTTTTGGACATGGTTATGCCCAATATGGATGGACTCAGTGTCCTGGAGGAAATACAGACAGATAAAAAAATCTCAAGAAAACCGGCATTTATCATATTGAGTGCTTTTGGTGAGAAGCTGATTATGAAAGAGGCTGGAAGCCTTGGTGCAAATTGTGCCATCACCTCATCGGAGGATGAACAGGAGCTTGTAAAAATGATTCGACAGGTGAAAGACGGGAAAAGACCGTCAGGCGGACATAATTCCAGGGAAAATCCACTGGATATGGATGCTGAAACAGATGCGGAATACCGGCTCGAAGTAATTGTAACAGAAATCATTCATGAAATCGGCGTTCCGGCTCATATTAAAGGATACCAATATCTCAGGGATTCCATTATCATGTCGGTTACTGATATGGATATTTTAAATTCTATTACAAAACAGCTCTATCCGACGATTGCAAAAATGCATCATACGACATCTTCCCGGGTGGAGAGAGCGATTCGACATGCCATCGAAGTGGCCTGGAACCGGGGAAAGATGGATACGATTAATGAATTGTTTGGCTATACAATTCAGGCCGGAAGAGGAAAACCGACCAATTCGGAATTTATTGCGCTGATTGCGGATAAAATCCGTCTGGAGTATCGTAATTTGATTGATTTTGACAAACTTGGTTAATGGACCTGTAAAAAGGAAAAATAAATTACGGAGGAAAGGAAATATGGAAAGGAAAAGAAGTTACCGTGTAATTGTGGCAGATAATTCAGAAAGCTGCCGTAAAGAGCTCCATCAAAATTTTGAAAAAAGGGAGGAAATTACCATAGTGGCAGAAGCAGATAACGGGAAAGATGCCCTTCGTCTGATTACAGAGCTTCACCCTGAAATCGTTATTTTGGATGTGGTACTCCCGGTTTTAGACGGATTATCCGTGATTGAAAAAGTAAATGAAGAGATGCCGTCGGAGGAAAGACCTTATTTTATTGTACTGTCTTCCATGGGAAATCAGTCAATGATTGAATGTGCCTCTCGACTTGGAGCGGCCTATTACATTATGAAACCCTGCAGCCCGGACAATCTGGCCCGGAGAATTCTTCAGATTATGTTCTGTAAAGAGCCGGAAGAAAACCCGCTAAAAGAGCAACGGCCCAAAACAATGGCATCTGGTGTCAGGTATCCGGATTCCTGTGCTGCAGGAACACTGGAAGCGGATATCACGAGCATCATTCGGGAAATCGGAATACCCGCACATATCAAGGGATATCAGTACATCCGGGAAGCAATTATGATGACGGTAAATGACATTAATCTGCTGAATTATATTACAAAGCTGCTCTATCCGACGATTGCAAAAAAATATAAAACAACTTCAAGCAGTGTGGAAAGGGCCATCCGCCATGCCATAGAAGTGGCATGGAATCGGGGGAAAATTGATGTACTGGAAGACATGTTTGGTTATACCATAAGCGCAGGCAAAGGAAAACCGACCAATTCAGAATTTATTGCCCTGATTGCGGACAAACTCCGATTAGAATACCGGATGCATGCCTGATAAATATTTTGCATTTTCCTGTTTAAAAAAAGATTCTCCAAATTTCTATGAAAATGACAGGGAAAAATAATTGAAAATGAGATTCATTTATGTTAAGATAGGAGAACATAAGGGAGTAGTCAGCACATGGTGTGGTGAGGTCAACATACTGGAGCAATCCTGGTCTCATCTTAAATGACGAGACTTATCTGCAGTGACAGGTGGGTCTCATTTTTTTATGCCCAAAAGTCACAGGAACCGAGACACCCCAGAGCAAGAACGCCGAGGTGTTCTCTAATAAGAAGAGGAGATAAAAATGGGTATTACTGAACTTTTTATTATTGCAGTCGGATTGTCTATGGACGCATTTGCCGTGTCAGTTTGCAAAGGACTTTCTGTTTCCGGCTTAAAGAAAAAACATATGCTGACTGTTGGCCTTTATTTTGGCGGATTTCAGGCACTGATGCCACTGATTGGATATTTTCTCGGAGCTCATTTCCGGAAACTTATCGTCAGTATGGATCACTGGATTGCTTTTTTCCTTCTCGGATTAATCGGAGTGAATATGATTCGGGAATCCATTGGGGAAGAGGAAGAAGGTATCGATGATTCTTTTGCAGTAAAAGCCATGCTTCCGCTGGCAATTGCGACCAGTATTGACGCACTGGCCGTTGGTGTGACGTTTGCGTTCCTGAATGTACAGATTGTTCCGGCAATCCTTTTTATTGGAGTGACGACCTTTGCCCTGTCAATTATCGGTATTATAATCGGTAATATTTTCGGCTCCCGCTTTAAATCCTGGGCAGAAATGGCAGGAGGAATCGTACTCATTTTAATGGGAGTGAAAATTCTTCTGGAGCATCTTGGTTATTTAGGATAAGAGACAAGCAGTAAAGACAGAATCGGGAGGAAAAGATGAAAAAGATATTATATGCGGCAGCAGAATGCACCCCATTTATCAAAACAGGAGGACTTGGAGCTGTTGTAGGCTCACTCCCGAAAGAACTGGGAAAAAAGGGACACGATATCCGGGTGATTCTCCCGGCCTATGAATGTATTGATGAAAAATGGAAGAATAAAATGACGAAGGTGGTTGCTTTTCCCGTTACGCTGGGTTGGCGAACCCAGACAG
>JALEIY010000094.1 GCA_022769785.1 Eubacterium sp. | reverse complement strand
TCAAGCTCTTTGTTAAAAATCATATCGAATCACTGCACAGTTTTTCACGCCCCATGCAGCATATTCTTCATTTGTCATATCCGAAAAGTAAGACTGTATTACTCTGGCAATCCCGTTATGAGCCACCAGGATATATGTTTTTTCGTCAGATTCTGCTCTGATATCATCCAGCAGATTATAAATTCTCTGTGCCAGACGAAGCATGGATTCTCCACCCTCATAGCTGCATGCAAAGCTCTGTTTCGCTTTTTTAAAGTCCGCACCGTTCCTTGGAGTGGATTCCCATTTTCCAAAATTCTGTTCTTTGAGTCTCGGCTCCATGCGGGTCGGGATTCCGGTGATTTCAGAAATATGTTTTGCGGTATCTGCGGCCCGCACCAGAGGGGAATACAAAATCACATCTGCTGTAATCCCTTCCTCCAGTATCTTTTTTCCTGTTTCTATCGCCTGCTGATGACCGAGGGCCGTCAACCCGATATCCGTCGCACCACATATTTTATTTTCCACATTCCATACGGTTTGTCCGTGTCTTACAAAGTAAAAATGTCCCATAATATTTCCTCTTTATTTCCAGTCTTTCCATACATCCGGCTGATATCCTACCGTTGCCTGTTTTCCGTTCCGGACAATCGGTATTTTTATCACCTTCTGGTTTTCCAGTATCTTATCCATTTTGTCTTCTGCTGAAATATATTCCAGGAGAGCAAGCAGGTTTTTGTCTTTGCAGTCCGGGTCAATCAGCTTTTCATATCCGCCAACAGCCTGACAGACCGACTTAAATTCCCCTTTGCTTAGTCCTTTTTCTTTCATATCGATAAACTGATATTTAATTCTTCGCTCTTTAAAATAACGCTCTGCTTTCTTGCTGTCAAAGCTTTTCTTTGTTCCAAAAATCTGTATATTCATCTTTTCCCCTTTTTCTTACTTTTTGTTCTTTGAACTTACTATGCCACTTTTTCCCGGGAAATTCAATTGGAATCACCACATTTTTACGCTGTTTTTATCTGTATTTTTACACATTTTTACGCTATTTTCCTATGAAACAACGCACATTTTTACCATAATAATTTTTAAATCATCGATACCTATGTGTTATTTACAAAAAAGCACCCCGTCACCGGTTCATTTGCCGATGATGGAGTGCTTTTTGCCATTTTATCGTCTTATGGGAAGAGAGATTGGGATGAACTCTCTCAGATGATTCATTAATTTTTAAAGCTGTGGATTGGTGCCGGAATTCTTCCGCCGCGGTTAATAAATGCTTCGCATCCGAACTGGTTAACCGGCATAATCGGCGCATAGCCGAGAAGTCCGCCAAATTCCACGGTTTCTCCGACATCTTTTCCGATGACCGGAATGATACGGACCGCAGTAGTTTTCTGGTTGACCATACCAAGAGCCATTTCGTCAGCAATAATGCCGGAAATGGTTGATGCCTTCGTGTTTCCCGGAATTGCAATCATATCCAGTCCCACGGAACAGACGCAGGTCATGGCCTCCAGCTTCTCCAGAGATAAGGCTCCTGCTTCCACAGCGTCAATCATCCGCTGGTCTTCGCTGACCGGAATAAAGGCACCGCTTAATCCGCCCACGTAGGAGGATGCCATAACACCGCCTTTTTTCACCTGGTCATTTAAGAGGGCCAGAGCTGCGGTTGTTCCCGGCGCACCGGCATATTCCAGACCGATTTCTTCAAGAATTTCTCCCACACTGTCGCCGATAGCCGGTGTCGGTGCCAGTGAAAGGTCGATAATACCAAACGGAACGTTGAGACGTTTGGAGGCTTCTCTTGCCACAAGCTGTCCCACACGGGTTACTTTGAAAGCAGTTTTCTTTATGGTTTCACATAATACTTCAAAGTTTTCACCACGCACCTGTTCAATGGCTCTTTTTACAACTCCCGGGCCACTGACGCCGACATTGATGATACAGTCTGCTTCCGTAACTCCATGGAAAGCACCCGCCATAAATGGGTTGTCATCCGGCGCATTGGTAAATACCACAAATTTTGCGTTGCCAAGGCCATCCTGTTCTTTGGTAAGCTCTGCAGTCTCTAAAATGATTTCGCCAATCAGCTTCACCGCATCCATATTGATACCGGTTTTTGTAGAACCCACATTGACAGAGCTGCATACTCTTTCCGTGGATGCCAGGGCTTCCGGAATGGAGCGGATAAGGCATTCGTCCGCCGGGGTCATTCCTTTACTTACCAGAGCGGAATATCCGCCGATAAAGTTTACCCCGACTTCTCTGGCGCACACATCCAGTTCTTTTGCAATACGGACAAAATCTTCCGGGCATTTGCAGCAGCTTCCACCCACCAGAGCAATTGGTGTTATGGAAATACGTTTATTGACAATCGGAATACCAAATTCCTGTTCAATCTCTTTTCCTGTTTTTACAAGGTCTTTTGCTTTTGTTGTAATTTTTTTATGAATCTTTTCGCAGACTTCCTCTACAGAAGGAGCGACACAGTCCAGCAGACTGATTCCCATCGTAATCGTACGAACATCGAGATTCATTTCGTGAATCATTTTATTTGTCTCAATGACTTCGTTCAGGTGTAACATTTTATCCTCCTAAATTCTGTGCATCATTTCAAAAATATCTTCATGCTGTGCCTGGATAACCACACCGATTTCTTCACCGATTTGTGCCAGTTCTTTGGCCATATCAGGAAATGTCTTTACGATTTCTTCGGATTCTACAACCATCATCATGTTAAAATATCCGCCGGTAATTGTCTGGTTAATATCCAGAATGTTAATGTTATTGCTGGCAAGATAGGTGCAGACCTTTGCGATGATTCCCACTGAGTCTTTGCCAATGACAGTGATGATTGATTTTTTTAAATTCTTTTCTTCCATTACTTTCCTCCCGAATGTACTATAATGCAAATGTCGGCACACTCCGGCTTGCCACCTGCATTGTAAAATGTTCTTTTTCAATATCAATATTATGTAAAAGCAGCTCTACGCGAACAGTCTCATAGGCCAGCTCCCCATAATTATTTTCCTTGCTTAAATGCCCGAGGAAAATGTGACGGCATTCCTCACCAATTACTTTGCAAAGAAACTGTCCCGCCCTTTCATTGGACATATGTCCCGTATTACTCATAATTCGTCGTTTGAGCGGATACGGATACGGCCCTGCCATAAGCATATTAAGGTCATGGTTGGACTCAACCAGCAGGGACTGACAGCCTTTCATCTTTTCTACCAGATAATCATCATAGGTTCCGAAGTCTGTCGCAATGCCAACCTTGGATTCAGAATCCGTAAAGCTGTAGCAGACCGGGTCTGCCGCATCATGGTAAATATTCGAAGCTTCCACCCGGATTCCCTGAAATGACATGGGCTTATCCGGCAAAATACTGTGAAACAGTCCGGTATCGACCTTTCCCAGAGACGGAGTTTTGAATATCTCATCGATTGTTTTTCCCGTTGCAAACACCGGAACCGGATATTTGCGTAAAAAAACACCAAGCCCTGCGATATGGTCCATGTGTTCATGGGTGATAAAAATCCCCTGTATCACACTTGGGTCCACATCCATCTCCCGCAGTCCTTCCACAATCTTTTTTCTGCTGACTCCGGCATCCACCAGAAAATGCGCGGATTCATTTCCCACATAAATACAATTACCGCTGCTTCCGCTGGCAATACTTGCTAATTCCATGTACTTTCATCCTTTTTGTTTCACTGTACCCCGGAAAAGGGGTTTTTCATCTGAATGCTGCCGCGGCTCCCCAAAGGAAAGTTACAGGCACTCTGATGTTCTATTATATAATGCACTTTTCTATCGGTCAATGGTCTTTTTCAAGAATCTCAAGCTCCAACAGAGCCTGTTTTACTTGCTGCCTGGTGCACTCCACATCTGTGCTGTTGTCAATGACTCTCTGACAGGAAGCAAAAAACACCTCATCGGAAAGCTGCTTTCTCATAATGGAACGGCTTTTTTCCTCGGAATAACCTCTTCCGTCTGCCAGGCGTTTCATCCTGGTTTCGGTATCCACATAAACATACCACATTTCATCAAAAAGGCTTCCGTAATCTTCTTCAATAAGAAGTGCAGCCTCAACCGCAATCATGGAAGCTTCCTGAGCATTCTGACCTTCTTCAATCCGTCGGATAATTTCTGCCTTAATGTT
>JALEIY010000092.1 GCA_022769785.1 Eubacterium sp. | reverse complement strand
GAATACAATTTTCAGCGGTCCTGTGATTCCTGCGTATACAACGGAGGAAATGACAGAGCCGATTTTCCATCCGATTGGTCCAAGCACAAAGTGTGCTGCCATAACAGAGAGTACTAAGCTACAGAAAGGTACCACGATCATGGAAATAACGGCCGGACAGATCTTTCGGAAGAATTTTTCAAGATAAACCAATGTAAATGCTGCCAGAATTGCAGGGATTACCTGCGCCTGATACCCAATCATATCCACCTGAATGAATCCAAAATTCCACTTAGGAATGTCTACTGCAGCTGTACCCGCCACTGCATACGCATTTAACAGCTGACCGGATACAAGCGTAAGGCCCAATACAATACCAAGCATCTGTGTCGTTCCCATTTTCTTTGTTACAGACCAGCAGATACCCACTGGAAGCATATGGAATACAGCTTCACCGATCAACCATAAGAAATGATCCACACCTGCCCAGAACTGGCTGATATCACAAAGTGTTTTCGTACCATTTTCAAATAAGAATAAACTATCAATACAGTTTCTAAAACCTAAGATTAAACCACCTACGATAATTGCCGGAATGAGCGGGGCAAAAATCTCTGCTAATGCTGTCATGACTCTCTGCATTACGTTCTGATTTTGTTTTGCTGCACTTTTCACAGCATCCTTTGATACACCTTCAATACCTGCAACCGCAATAAAATCATTATAGAAGTCAGAAACCGTGTTTCCAATAATTACCTGGAACTGTCCGGCCTGTGTAAAACTGCCTTTCACGACTTTCATTGCTTCTATTTTTTCCACATCCGCCTTTTTGGGATCATTTAAAACAAATCTCATTCGTGTAATACAATGTGATACTGCCGCGATATTTTCTTTTCCACCAACAAGTGTCAGTAATTCTTTCGCATCATTTGCGTACTTTCCCATTTTAACTCTCCTTCATAAATTCATTGTTCATCGCGCGATTTATATTGTTTAAACAAGTTATTTTGTAATTCTTTTATAACACACTTGTTTAAACATGTCAATATTTATTTTTCAAGTTGTTTAAACATGTTTTAAATGATTTAATATGGGATTCTTGACTTTCTAATTAAATTTATTATAATATACATAAGATGTTCAAACAAGCGGAGGAATTATGCCAAGAGCAAAGTATACAGAGATTTATAAAGACTTAAAAATGAAAATTGAGAGCGAGGAATATGAATTTCAGGAACTTCTTCCTTCTGAAAATACATTGGTACAGGAATATGATTGTTCCCGAAATACTATCCGTCGTGCTATATCGGATTTAGTAACCGATGGATATGTGCAGACTATGCAGGGAAAAGGAGTCCGGGTAATTTTTCAGCCCGTGTTACAGACTTCTTTTACCATTGGATGTATCGAAACATTTACGGAATCTGCAAAGAGAAACCATCAAACAGCAAAGACTAAGGTCATTCACTTTGCAGAACTTAAAGTAGATAAAAAAATAGCTGCCAAAACCAGATTCCAGATTGGCGATGAAATATATTATTTGCAGAGACTTCATTATTTAGATGGAAAGGCGTTAATATTAAACCATAATTATTTTTTAAAAAGTGTAGTAAAAGACCTTACTATAGAAATCGCTGAAAAATCCATCTACGATTATCTGGAGAATACTCTAGGAGTTTCTATCGTCACCAGTAAACGTATCATGACTGTAGAGAAGATGACACAGATTGATGAAAAATATCTGGATCTCGGAGATTACAACTGTATGGCCGTTGTTACTTCTCATACTTACAACAGCGATGGTATCATGTTTGAGTATACTCAGTCCAGACATCGTCCTGATTATTTTAGTTTCCAGGACAATGCAATCAGGAGGCCTTAGATAGGCAAACCAGGCAGAGACCTATAGTTCTCGAAGAAGGCCAAAAAAAGCCGCAGTACAGATGAAAAAAAGGGTTCTCAATCGCACTTATTGCAAAGATTCTGCAATTATCCGAGGGCAGTGTAAATCAACTTCTTTCATAGAGGAGTATTCACTTTACATTTTGAGATGAATAAAAGGAGTAATCGATGTCAATGCGATTACTCCTTTTAATGTTCATTTTTTCAAAAAAAATGTAAATATTAACTTTTGTGTTTACTCATCTATAATGTTCATTTTTGTTACAAAATTGAAAAAAATTTTTTTGGGTTTTAAAATTTTTTGGGTTTTAAAATTCTTCAAAGATGCATAACTCTCTCTTTAATTTCCTGGGTTCTTCCCTGATTCCAGAACTGGGTTCCGATATATCCACAGGTTCTTCTTGCAACATTCATCTTGCTCTGTTCGCGATTTCCGCAGTTTGGACACTCCCAGATCAGTTTGCCGTGTTCATCGGAGGTAATCTGAATCTCTCCGTCGTAACCGCAAACCTGGCAGTAATCACTCTTGGTATTTAATTCCGCATACATGATATTATCGTAGATATGCTTCATAACTGCCAGAACCGCTTCGATGTTATTTTGCATATTCGGTACCTCCACATAGCTGATGGCTCCACCCGGAGAAAGCTCCTGGAACTCAGCCTCAAAGGAAAGCTTATCAAATGCATCAATTTCTTCTGTTACATGAACGTGATAACTGTTCGTGATATAGTTTCGGTCGGTAACTCCCGGAATCATACCAAATCTTTCCTGAAGACATTTGGCAAACTTGTATGTGGTGGACTCTAACGGTGTTCCGTATAAACTGAAATCGATATTACTCTCTTCTCTCCACTTTGCACACATATCATTCATATGTCTCATTACGGAAAGAGCAAACTCCTTACCGCCTTCTTCCGTATGGCTGCATCCGGTCATATAACGGGTACATTCACAAAGTCCCGCATATCCAAGAGAAATCGTGGAATATCCTCCATAAAGCAGATGGTCAATCTTTTCTCCTTTTTTCAGGCGGGCCAGAGCACCATTTTGCCACAGGATAGGAGCTACGTCAGAAACAGTTCCCTTAAGACGTTTGTGACGACACAAGAGGGCCTCATGACACAGTTCCAGTCTCTCATCAAAAATCTCCCAGAAACGATCCTTATTTTTGCCGGAAGAGCAGGCCACATCCACCAGATTCAGGGTTACCACACCCTGATTAAATCTTCCGTAAAACTTCGGTTTGTCATTCTCATCATGGTAAACTGTGAGGAAAGAACGGCATCCCATACATGGATAGCAGTTACCCTTTTTCAGTTTTTTCATAATCTTTTCGGAAATATAATCTGGTACCAGACGTTTCGCGGTACATTTTGCTGCCAGTTTCGTCAGATAATAATATTTACTGTCCTCATGGATATTATCCTCCTCAAGAACATAAATAAGCTTCGGAAACGCCGGTGTAATATAAACACCCTTTTCATTCTTCACACCAAGAATTCGCTGATTCAGCATTTCCTCTATGATAATTGCCAGATCATCTCTTGCCGGACCTTCTTCTACTTCATCCAGATACATGAATACGGTAACAAATGGTGCCTGTCCATTAGTCGTCATAAGGGTAATAACCTGATACTGAATCACCTGAACACCCTGCTGGATTTCTTTACGGACACGCATTTCCGCAATCTCATTAATCTTTTCCTGATCAATTTCCATGCCCTGACTTTCAAATTCATTCCGAACCTGTTCACGATATTTATCCCTGCTGATTTTCACAAACGGAACCAGATGCGATAAGGTGATACTCTGACCGCCGTACTGAGAACTGGCAATCTGAGCCACACTCTGTGTTGCAATATTACATGCCGTGGAAAAACTTTTTGGTTTCTCAATCATAACATCGCTGATAACAGTACCATTCTGAAGCATATCCTCAAGATTCACCAAACAGCAGTTATGCATATGCTGTGCAAAATAATCAGAATCGTGGAAATGAATGATTCCCTGTTCATGCGCCTCCACAATATGTTGTGGCAGAAGGAAACGTCTTGTAATGTCCTTGCTTACTTCTCCCGCCATATAATCCCTTTGTACACTGTTCACTGTAGGATTCTTGTTGGAGTTTTCCTGAATAACCTCTTCGTTATTACATTCCAGAAGGCTTAAAATCTGCTTGTCTGTGGAATTGGATTTACGAACCAGAGCTCTTTTGTAACGATAAGTAATATAATTGCTCGCTACACGAAATGCCTTCTGATTCATAATCTGGTTCTCCACCAGATCCTGAATCTCTTCCACATTGAGCGCACGTCCCATGCCGCTGCATATTGTCTCCACATTACGGGAGATTTCCCCGATTTGAGCCTCTGTCATCTGCTCACTCTCTACCACAGTGCGATTCGCCTTGCGGACTGCCTCGGTAATTTTACCAATATCAAATTCAACTTCCATTCCGCTTCTTTTTATAATCTTCATAGCTTATCCCTCGAATCTTTCTTGAGCACAGAGTCTCATTATTGCTAATGTAACTCCCCTTCTTATTTCCTCTCTCGTGTATTACGAGATGCTAGTTGCCATTGTACCACAAGTATTCGTATGATGCAATAGATTTAAGCACAATATATAGTATCTTTTTTCACATAAAAATCTCACAGAAATAAACATTTTTTCTGTGAGATTTTCTACATATTATATAAAAATTGTAATGAATCAGATTTTATTTTTCGACCTCATAAAGTTTACGATTGCCTGGTAAAGCTCTTTACCATAACGGGCTGTATTGGCATTCATTGTTTTTGCCTCTTTCGCATTACTGATAAAACCATATTCAATCAGGCAGGCAGGCATCTTTGTCTGATTCAGTACCCGAAGACCTGTCCGGTTTACCAGCCCTCTGTTACGAAATCCCGTGGTTTTTATTACTGCTTTTTGCATTGCTGTGGCAAATTCCAGAGAATTAATTCCATTCTTCTCCGTTGTTTTCAGACGGTTTTTGTTATAAAGAGTCTCTGTTCCATTGGCAGATGCGGATGCAGAATTGATATGAACACTCAGGAATAAATCTGCATCTTTCTTATTGGCCAGAACACACCGGTCATCCAGACTCGGATATGTATCAGAGGTTCTTGTATAATATACTTTAAATCTGCTGTCTTTGTCAAAATACTGTTTCGCACCGCGGATAATGGCAAGATTCAGATTCTTTTCCTTTAGGCCGTTGCCGGTAGCTCCGGAATCCACACCGCCGTGACCGGCATCCAGAACGAGAATAATCGGTTTTTCTGATTTATTGGTCTGCTGTGTCTGATTCGAAGTGGTTGTCTCCTGTTTTTTCTCTGTTGTCGCAACAGCAGCATTGGCTTTGCCGGTAAGATAAATCTTTCCGTTGGAAAGCTTATATTCAATACCTAACCGCCAGCATACACTTTTAATCGGGACAATCCAGCGGTAAAGACCGGATATTTTGTAAGTAGCCTTAATCGGGGCCGCTGCCAGTGTAACTGCTTCCCCATTGCAGACCGCTTTCCGGCTGTTTTCTGTCATTGTAAGGGTATTGCCCCGGTAAGACAGCGTCAGCTTATTGCCAGAATTCTTCTTTGTCACCTTCAGAGAACTGTTCTTAAAAACCTTTGTGGCTGCTCCCATGTAGGCTCCCTCTTTCATGAAAATCGGTACCTTGGAACAGTTTATCTTCTTTCCGTTGATATACACATAAGACTTCTTGTTATTGTAGGTTTTCATCGTTCCGTTTCTCAACTGCATTTTCACGGCAGATGCCGCCTGAACATTATGCGGAACAATCATACTGACCGTCAGCATCAGAGCCAACAGCACTCCTGTCAATCGTTTCATGTTTCTCCTAAAACCCCTTTCCTCTCTTGGATTTCCCTCTCTTCTTACACTATATCATAACCTGTCAGACTTCAAAGCAATATCCCACTCCATATACAGTCTGAATATAAGGATATTCTTTTGTCAGCTTTGCCCGCAGCTTCTTTACGAGGGTGTCCACACTCCGATATCCACCCACATAATCAAAGCCCCAGACAGAATCCAGAATCTTATCCCTTGAAAGAACCATACCTCTGTGCCTGATAAAAAATTCCAGAAGATCAAACTCCTTCGCCGTCACACGAAGAGACTGACCGGCCAGATAGATTTTCCGGCTCTCGTAATCAATGGTGAGTGCACCCACAGTTTCCTCGGAAAACTCCTTTTCCCCGGTTCTGCGAATCACCGCTTCAATATGTGCTTCAAGAAGAGGTATCGGAATCGGTTTTACGATATAATTATCAATCTTTTTGGAGAAAGCATACAGCTGTGTATCTAAACGGCTGTCCCTGGATAAAAGCACAATGGCCACATCAGACAAAGAGCGTATTTTATCAATCAGCTCATAATCTCTTCGGTCCGGCATATCCTTATCATATAAAAACAGCTCCGGCATGTTTTTTGCCACAGATAAAATATCAAGCGCTTCTTCCCGCTCCATACAACAGATGACCTGATATCCGCTGTCTTCGAAATATTCCGTATATTTGCGACACTCTTCTTCATTTTGATTGAGAATCATTAGTCTGTTTCCGGGCATCACCATCATCCTTTCCTAATTATATTAACATTATATTACACCATTGTGTCTTAAAAATGAAATTTTTAAAACTTTTGTAACATTTTGCGAGATGCTGCATATAAAATTTAATATAAAAAAAGGTACGATTTGCTCTTATTCTACCTAATCTTCATGAAAAAAACAACCCCGACCATTTGTTTTCCTGCAGGTATGTTTTGGAAAGGGGACGGATACTTTTTTGACGTTATCCAAAAAACAAACCGGATTACAGAGAATCTGCAATCTCATAAATAAGACGTTCTGTTTTCTCCCATCCAAGACATGGGTCCGTAATGGATTTTCCGTAACAGCCGTCGCCGATTTTCTGGCAGCCGTCTTCAATATAACTTTCTATCATCAGGCCCTTCACCAGTCCACGAATATCTTTGGAAAGACTGCAGCTGTGAATGACTTCTTTTGCAATTCGTACCTGCTCCAGATATTTTTTACCGGAATTGGAGTGATTCGTATCAATAATTACGGCAGGATTCACCAGTTTTCGTTCCTGATACAAATCAAAAAGCTGAATCAAATCCTCATAATGATAATTTGGAAATGTCTGTCCATGCTTATCCACATATCCCCGAAGAATCGCATGTGCATGAGGATTTCCCAGAGATTCCACTTCCCATCCACGATAAAGAAATACATGCTGTCCCTGTGCAGCAGTGATAGAATTCATCATAACAGAAAGGTCTCCTCCTGTCGGATTCTTCATACCTACCGGAATACCGGCACCGCTCGATACCAGACGATGCTCCTGATTCTCCACAGAACGGGCACCCACCGCAATATAGGAAAGCAAATCAGAAAGATAACGAAAATCTTCCGGGTAAAGCATCTCATCCGCACAGGTCAGACCACTTTCCAGAATCGCTCTCTGATGAAGCTCTCTCTGCGCAATCAGTCCCTGCAGCATATCCGGCTTTGCCTCCGGGTCCGGCTGATGAACCAGTCCCTTATATCCGCCTCCCGTCGTTCTTGGTTTATTGGTATAAATACGGGGAACAATCCATATCTTATCCTTCACCTTTTCCTGCACCTTAGCCAGTCTTGATACATAATCCAGCACCGTATCCTTTTTATCTGCAGAACACGGGCCAATAATCAAAAGAAAACGATCCGATTTTCCCTCAAAGATTCGTGCAATCTCCGGGTCTCTCTCGGCTTTAATTTTTTTAATCCTCTCATCCGCCGGAAACTGTTCCTTTAAATCCTTCGGTATCGGCAGCTTTCTATAAAAATTCATATTCATATCCATAATTCTCCACTCTCCTTTTACTTCTATAATATGTTTTTCCTTTTTGGATGCTCATCCCATCTTAACACAAAAAAAAAAATCTCACAACGCTTTTTCGCTTTAAATCACAAAATATTTAAACTCTTTTTCTTTTTTCAGTTTTGGTTTATACTAAAATATAAGATATATTTTTAAAAATGCAGGAGGATTTATCTTGAAAAATCATACTGAAACTCTGACAACTGCTTACACTATGGTACAGGCTGCGGGACTTCCCTATTCCCCTGAAATAAATACCATTCTCTGTATGTTTATTTCTCCGGAACAAATCCGTCTCTTTGAAAATGATACACTTTACCTGAAATTTCTGGAAAATCTGATTAAACAACGGGAAAATGTCTCTTTCCCTGAAAAAGAAGAAGAGTTCCAGCATTATTTTCAGGATTGTCTTCTTCTGAAAAGACAGATGCAAAATGGACATTCTGATTTCCCTGAAGCAGATTATCTCTCCTATACCCTCCGTCTCCTGGAGAATCTGAAAACTCCTTATTACACTACTTTTTCCCAGGTACTTCTCTGTCTGGAACGCTGTTTTCGAAATCGCGCTGTCCTGGAAAAAACATTAAAAGGTTTTTACTCCATTCTGATAAAGTCTTCCGAAAAAACCCGTCGATATATGGAAATCATTGCTGTACAGACTGATATTTATAAACAATATTCTTTTTTCACGGAAGAATTAATCTCCGACCTTCTTCTTCACTATTTTTCTGTTTTCTCCGATGAAAAAGAATTCTGGATAAAAAAATATGGAGGTATTCTTCCTTCGGATTATTTTAAACTGGAAGAGACCTATTTAAAACAGTATACTCCATCAGACCGTCCTCTGTGTATTTCTTCATATCTGTCAGGTCTTTCTTTCTGGCTTTCCGACATCACAAAAGAAAAAGCAGATTCTTCTGTCCTTGCTGCCTCCCGTCCATTAATCACGGACAGCAGTTTTTTAAATACCTATGCCTACAATATGACTGCACGCGCCTATCTGACCAATCCGGCTATCGGAAGAGAAGAAGAGATTTCCGACCTGGAGCTTATTTTACTTTCCCCAAAGAAATCTCCGATTCTTATTGGGGAAGCGGGTGTAGGAAAAACTTCTATTGTAGAAGGGCTTTCCTGGCTGCTTCAACAGGGTAATGTACCGGAGCTTTTAAAAAACAGAAAAATTTTCAAACTGACAACCACCTCCTTGCTCAGTGGAACAAAATACGTTGGTGAAATGGAAGAACGAATGCAGTCTCTCATGAAAGAACTTGAAAAATATCCGGAAGTCATTTTATTTATTGATGAAATTCATACCATTGTGGGAGCCGGTTCCACCGAAAGCTCCAACAATGACATTTCCAATATGCTAAAACCATTTATTGACCGGGGAGATGTAAAAATCATCGGAGCAACCACAAAACAGGAATATCTCGATTATATTTTACCGGATAAAGCGCTCTCACGAAGATTCTATCCGGTTTCCGTGGATGAGCCGAACCCTTCCGTCACTCTTGATATTCTCAAAGGAACCATACCGGCCATCGAGCAGCAAACCGGTGTGAGCAATCCATTTTCCGAAGCCACGACGGATGAGTTTTTAAAACAGCTCATTCTTCTTTCTTCTGCAGACAATCAGCCAAAAGACCGGTTAACCAGAAGACCGGAGCTTCCATTAACTCTCTTGGAAATGGCATTTTCCCATGCGGCCTTACGTTCCGCAAAAGAAGTGTCTTTTGATGATATTATTTCTTCGGTACGACACACAAATCTTCTGAAAAAGGAAATAAAACAAAATGCACCTTCCTTTTTTGGCGAGAAAGGAGACAAATCTGCGGATATCTTTCCTTTTTAAAAGAAATGCGCTATACTGTCCCTTGTAACACTTTCCAAAATTACAGTGTTACCAAATAAACTGGAAAAGAGATTATTTTCATGAATTTACGCACAGAAACTTTTACAGATTATTTATTACAGCTTACAAAAAAAGAACTGACCACTATCGCCAGACTGCATCATATTCCGAAGTATTCTTCCCTGTGTAAAGCAGATCTGGCTGTCCGGACTGCTTCTTTTCTTCTGCAGCCGGAAGTCATGCAGACTTTTTTCTCCTGCCTCGGAGAAGATGAGAAAAATGCCTGCCTTTCCTCTGCTCCTTCCAGAGACGCTCTTTTAATGAAACGTCTGACAGAAGCAGGGTACTGCTTTTTACAGCCGGATGGTTCCTTTGTCGTTCCGGAAGAAGTAAAAAATCAGTTTCTTTCTTTTCGAAATACTGACGCCTCAGATAATAAAAAAGGATTCCTGATTGACTGTCTTTATGCCGCCGGTTATCTTTACGGCTGCTTTCCAATCCGGATTCTTCTGAAAATGTATAACAGCTTCATGGAACCGGCTATCAAAAGCGAAGAGTTTCTTCGCCTGTTTGAACAGATTCCGGATTATTTCAGACCATTTATTTTAAAGGGAGAGCTTTGTATCCATACTTCTCTTTATGAGCATGATCTGTACCGGAAAATCCAGCAATGTCAGGGGACGCTTCCATTTTACATACCTCCGAAAAAAGACATTATCGGTCTGGCCAGATACGGATATTTTCCGGAAGATGTCCGGATTCAAAATCTTTCCCGGATTCTTGGCTGTATGACCGGTCTTTCCATGGAAAAGTCTATCATTATCAGCGGAAAAATTCAGGCTGTTTTTCGTCAGGGTGGAACTATTTCCGATGCCCTGCTTCACCTGAAAACCATTCCTCAATTTCCTGCCGGCTCTCTTCGTGACAAAAAGATTCTTGTCTCACTCAACGATGTTTTTGCTCATACCAGACTGCTTTTAAACAGAGGATATACTGCTGCTCAGGCGATGGAATTAAAAAAGAAGACCACCCGGATTTATCCGAATACCCCATGTCCTTGCGGAAGCGGAAAAAAATATAAAAACTGCTGCGGACGTCATCATTAAAACAGGATGTCTCATTGACCAATCCTTTATTTTATGCTATGATAAACACAGTTATATTTTATAAAGGGTTATTCTATCCTTTTTTAACTCGGAGAGGGTTTTTGCGTTATGATGAAAGAATTACAGCGGATTACCGGCCGCTATTTACAATATTTTAATATCAAAGATCCGAATCTTCAGATTGTTCTTGCCAACGATATGTATGAATGTCAGAAGAATTATGGTTTTACCGACCGTGCCAAGACTCTTGATGAAGCTACCGCCCGGAAGAACTGGAAGTATGTGGCTGCCTGTATGAAGTATCCGCGGTCTATGGACGAGCCTTTCGTTCTCATCTTCAAGAAACCATATTTACAGCGTGTGTCTGAATGCGAGCTTTATCGTCTTGTTTTTCATGAACTGACACATATGTGTGATTATCGTGATTATGCCCGTCTGAATCATTTAAGTTCTTATGAAGAGCTTTTCAAGAATCCACAGACCGTATTATTCCAGCACTGGTCAGAGTATCACGCAGAGCGCCGTGGTTATGCAGCATGGCTGAAGCATCAGTATGGCATTCAGTTAAAGTATGGCACCAACCGCACGGATATTATGGAGAAAGAAACCGTAAGTAACATTCAGTATTACGGTGAACATTATACCAACACTGCCGAATATGGCTCCACCCGCCAGATTTATTTCACCATGCATTTGCTTGCACGCACCAGCATCTGGATGGATGTGCTTCCATATCAGGTGGCAGATATCTTATCCAAAGATCCTTTTGATTACCGGGGTGTGGAATGGATTAAAAAGTTATTATACTTATTCCGTAAATATCCGAACATCACACAGATGAATGACCACTTTATGGAAATAGCCCATATTATCGCTGAAAACATGGCTCTGACAAGAGACCAGTTATGGGAAAAAGTTTAATCAATTAAGAATAAAGGATCCGTCGCAGTAACGGTCTAATGACCGCAACTGCCGACGGACTTTTTTTGCGCATTTTCAGCAGACTCTACTTACTTTGGCTATTGGAGTGTTACTTTGTTTGATTCAATATATTTTTTTATCATATCCTGCTCTTCATCTGCCAGAATATTCAGAGGATTTTTTTCTCTGGTATCCTGATAGCATTCTGAAAGAGACATCCATTTTACCGACTCCTCCTCTTCCTTCTGTAAAACAAGCTCTTCCTCCCGGATCGGTTTTTCGTAAATATAGACATGACTTACCTCATAATTCCGAAAGGGTTTCCCGTAAAATACCTCTTCATAATATCCTTTATGAATCCCCAGAAAAATCAAATCCTCTTTCTCTGCCCGTATCCCGAGCTCTTCGTAAAGCTCCCGAAGCGCTGACGGAAGAAAATCCTGTCCGGCCGGAAGATGTCCAGCAGAAGAAATGTCATAACATCCGGGATAAGCATCTTTTCCGGCACTTCTTTTCTGTAATAGCAATTCACATTCTCCCCCATTATTTCTCCGAACAATCCACACATGAGAGGTTCCGTGGATATCCCCATCTTCATGCACTCTGCTTCTTGCTTTTATTTGCCCCGTTAAGCTGCCATCCTCATTTCTGATATCAAAATATTCCAAAATAACATCTCCTCTATCAATACATAGATACAAAAAATGCACCTATCGAATTATCTTGATTCGATACGTGCCTGTAAATACTGCCACGCAGTAGAAAAAGGGAAAATTAGGATTTATATAAAAGGTCTCACCTCATTCGAGGCTCAACTCTTTTTTTCTTAAATCGCTCTTTATTATACATGATTTTTTTTTATTTTCAATTCACAATATCAACAAAAAACATTTCTTTTTATCTTATTTTTTATCAAAAAATAAAAACTCTTGCTTATATGTCAATAAAATAGCAAAAAAAAGCTGAAAATTAGCATAAAATGCCTTATTATTTACTATCCAAAGACAATTTATTCTGTTATAATGAAACCACCAGTTTTTAGCAGGGAGGGAATCATTATGCGTATGGCGTTAACTAAAATCACGATTGAACATATCACAATAGAACATATTGGCTTTGTCCATCATGGCTTTGGTGATGAATTACCAGTTTATCTTCTGTAATGAATAAAGAGTTTGCCAAACGGCAAACTCTTTATTTTACCGGAAATTTTTATTAGGAATGGTGACACTATGAATACAGATTTAGGAAAAAAAGTCAAGGAACTCCGTATCGCCAACCATCTTACTCAGGATCAGGTGGCGAAAGCTCTCGGTGTTACTCCTGGCTATATCAGTAATGTTGAAAACAACAGAAGTCTTATGACTCTTCGAATGCTGACCTACTATGCTCAGCTTACTGGTATGTCTCTTGATTATCTGGCCGGAACCATTGATTCGGACTACAAAGAGACTGCTCTTGACAGACAGATTATGCATCTGATTAAAGACTTTCCACCGGAAAAGAAGGAAAAGCTGATTCAGCTCATTCAGCTTCTCGAAGAATACAATTAAATATTTTTACGATTATTTTGAGAATTCCCTACTTCGACAACTGATGCCATACCTTTTTTCTGAATGATTTCTCCACGAATCATTTCAAAAAAGAGGTATGGCAATTTTTTTATCAAAATGGTTATATCTCTATACTACATTGCATTTTGACCAGTCTCTTATGTTGTTCACAAAAAATGTAACCTTACATTTCATTATTAAGAATCTGACACCATTTAAATAAAAAAATATTATTATATAATAATAATATTGATTACATAGTTCACCATTCCTATTATCCGTTTTTTTTATTAATTGTGTTTTATTACCATTTTTTATACATTTTCTCTTCAATAAATGTATAAGCAACTAAAATTTTACGATTTTTTTTACAAAAAACCCCATTACTCTTGTAATATAGCACATTTATGCGGCAAAGTCTATGATTATTTATGACATTTCATCTGATATTTATTTTGTCATTTTTGTTGACAGTTTTTCGTATTTTATCATATATTTGTTTGTATTAGTAATACAATATTATTTCATAATCATCCCTGTGATTATTACACTTGCTACCGCTCCCGCTACCGTTGCAAACATCGCTCCCGGCAATGTCCATCTTGTCTTTTTTATGTTGACACTCATATAATAAACTGTAATCGTGTAAATCACCGTTTCCGTACAGCTCATCATAATAGAAACAATCATCCCCACATGAGAATCCGGGCCATATTCCTTAAAAATGTCCAATACAAAACTGATGGCCGCAGAAGAGGAAAAAATTCTTACCAGAAATACCGGGATAACCGGAATCGGAATGTGAATAAGCTTTCCCGCAGGCTCCAGTAAATCAGAAAGAAATTCCAATGCGCCGGATGCACGAAATATTCCCACAGAAACCATCAGCGCAATCATCGTTGGTGCAATTTTTACCACAATATGAAATCCTTCTTCGACTCCTTTTAAAAAGCTTTCATAGATATCCGTTCCATTGAAAAAGCCATAAATGATAATATAAAACATGGTAAAAGGGACAATAAAATCAGAAAAATAGAGGAAAGCTCTCATCAGCGTTTCCTCCATTTTCTTTCGTAATATTTTATTAATTCCATTCCTTTAATAAATAGTATTCCTGCCAGCGTAGACAATGCCGTAGCACAAATCGACGGAAATACCACGGATGCAGGCTCCGCCGAGCCATACTGACTCCGGTAGGCAATCATATTTATAGGAATGAGCTGCAAAGAAGATATATTTAATACCAGAAAGGCACACATCATATCTGTCGCTCTGTCAGCTCTTTTTTCCAGACTTTTTAATTCTTTCATTGCTTTTAATCCGGCAGGAGTTGCTGCCCAGCCAAGTCCCAGTATGTTGGCAGCCATATTGGCGGCAATATATTCATTTGCTTTATGACCTTTTGGAATATCCGGAAAAAGCCAGTGAATAAAGGGATACATCATGGATGCTGCTCGTTGCATTAATCCGCTTTTTACTGCAATTTCCATCATTCCATTCCATAAACCGATGACACCAAGCATAAAAATGCAGAGATTCACTGCTTCTGTTGATGAATTGATAAAAGTCTCCGTTACCTCCCCCATTGTACCATGAAAAGCCGCAAACATTATGCCTCCGGCCATCATTACCACCCATAAAATATTCAGCATATTTTTTCCGAACTCTTTTTTCTCAATTATATTAAAAGGCCGTCTAAAATATGAATATTTTACCTGGGAAATCCTACAGTCTGCTTCCGTTATAGATTCGTTTTACCCGTTTGCTGACATCACAGACAAACTCATAATTAAAGCTTCCGGCAAGGTCTGCCATATCTTCCACAGAAATTCTTTCGCTGCCATCCTGCCCTATTAAGGTAACCACATCTTCTATCTTCACATCCGGAATATCCGTAATATCAACCATAGTCTGGTCCATGCACACTCTGCCAACAATCGGAGCTTTTTTTCCATGAATCAGCATCCATCCTTTATTGGAAAGACTTCTCGGATATCCGTCCGCATATCCGATAGAAACCGTAGCAATACGACAAGGATGGGTGGTCACATAGGTTGCCCCATAACTGATTCCCCGGTTCATTTCCGGTTCCATGATATTTACCACATGAGACTTCCATGACATGGCCGGAGAAAGCTCGAGGGCATTTTTATCCACCTCATCAGACGGATACAGACCATAAAGAATGATTCCTGACCGCACCATATCATACCGATGGTGGTCAAATTCCATAATTCCGGCGCTGTTACATATATGCTTCACCGGAATATGTATTTCGTTTTCCGAAAGGAGTTTTACAAAATAATCATACCGTTCCATCTGCTGTCTGGTATAGGTTTTATCGGTCATATCTGCACAGGAGAAATGTGTAAACAAGCCTTCGATTTTAATCCCCGGCAGTTTGCTAATCTGCTTTACAATCTCCAGTCCCTTTTCATCCGGTGAAATTCCGATTCTGGTCATTCCGGTATCCAGAGCAATATGCACCTTGGCTGTTTTTCCTGATTTTACCGCTTCCCCGGACATTTTACAGGCGGTATCATAGGAATATATTGTCTGGTCCACATCATATTTAAGATTCAGAGAATAAAGAGACGGGGAGGTATATCCTAAAATCAAAATCGGAAGGGTAAGACCGGCTTCCCGGAGCTCTACGGCTTCTTCAATGGCCGCAACGCCAAAATAATCAACTTTATCCTTGATATAATGGCCGATTTCTTTTGCTCCATGCCCATATCCGTCTGCCTTAATTACGGCCATAACCTTTGTGCCTTCCCCGGCTTTTTCTCTGATTCTGCATATATTTTGATAAATCGCATCCAGATCAACTTCACACCAGGTTCTTAAGTATTCTTCCATTCTAAAACAACCTCTTCTCTTTTTCTATTTCTGAAAATCCTTCTGTCTGATACAGAATTTATTTTATTATCCAATATGTCTATCCTTTTTCTTCCAATAATGCCTGATAGACTTCCCTTTTACTGATTCCTCTGTCTTTTGCGACTGATTTCATGGCGCTTTTTTTATCAGCTCCCTGTTCCAGATAAATATCCATATGCTCCTGCAGAGAAAGCTTTGTCCATTCCTCCTGCTCCTTTTTTCGGATATCTTCGATTTTCAGTCCCTCAAAAACAAGAACATATTCTCCCCGGGGATCTTCTTCTTCATAAAGATATATCATCTCATCCAGAGTACCCCGTATTTTTTTTTCATGTTTTTTCGTCAACTCCTTGCAGATTGTCATCTGACGGTTTCCCAGATAATTTCTGCAGTCAGCAAGGGTCTTTCTTAAATGATGGGGCGCTTCATAAATAATAATGGTTCTTGTCTCATTTTCCAGGCTTTTTAATATCTGTTCCCTCTCTTTTTTGTCATAAGGAAGAAATGCCTCAAATGCAAATCTTCTCGTTGGAAGGCCCGACATGGTCAGAGCAGTTATGCAGGCACAGGCTCCCGGAAGGGAAGTTACCGGAACCCCTGCTTCATAGCATTGTTTCACCAGTTCTTCGCCGGGGTCGGAAATTCCAGGCGTTCCCGCATCCGTTATCAGCGCAATATTTTGTCCCTGTTTCATTTTTTCTACTAAGACGGCCGCTTTTTCAATCTTGTTATATTCGTGATAACTGGTCATCCGCGTTTTTATTTCAAAATGATTTAAAAGCTTTATACTGTTTCTTGTGTCCTCCGCCGCTATCAAATCAACTTCTTTTAATGTTCGAAGAACACGAAGTGTAATATCTTCAAGATTGCCAATGGGTGTGGCACACAAATATAGAGTTCCTGTCATACTTACCTCCGCTGATGTACCTGTACGTCTTTTCTTATTCTCTTAACAGTCCTGTTCATACAGGCGGGAAATCTCTTCTGTATAGGAGCCATCCTTATTATATATGATTAATGGTGCTTCTACTGTGACTCTCTGTTTTGCTCCTTTGATGGCATCTATCAGTACCATATTCGGCTCTTTATCGATATAGGGATATACCAGCCGCATTCGTTTAGGCTCCAGCTTATGTTCTTTTAAACAATAAATGATTTCTGCCAGACGGAAGGGACGATGCACCATTACCAGATGTCCATACTGTTTCAGCAGCCAGGCAGATGCTTCTATCACATCATTCAATGTACATTTGATTTCATGCCTTGCAATTGCTTTTTTCTCATCGGGATTTTTCAGGCCATGTTCTCCTACCATATACGGAGGATTGCAGGTGACATAATCAAATCCTTCCCTTGGACAGATAGTTTTTACTTCTTTTACGTCTCCCTGACGAATCACAATTTTTTCTTCTCTTTCGTTCATTTGTACACTGCGTACGGCCATTTGTACCGACTCTTCCTGATATTCCAGTCCTTCAATATAAGAAACCGGATATTTCGCATCCAGCAGAAGTGGGATCACCCCATTCCCACTGCACAAATCCATGACACGACTGTTTTTTTTAATTTTGGCAAAGTAAGAAAGAAGTACCGCGTCCATCCCAAAACAAAATGCTTTTGGATTCTGAATAATCCGGTATCCTTTAATTTGCAGGTCATCTATTCGCTCATTTTCATTCAGTTCTATTTTTTTCATTGTTTAAAGATTTGACTTCCGTTCTTTTTTCTCTAAGGCTTCCAGTCTTTTTAATTCACTGTCCATTTTTACTTTTTCTTTTTGATTTGAAACGGATATCCTCAGCACTGTATTCTTCCAGATTTTTCTCGCCTTTTTCATCGGTTACAATAACTTTAACTTTCTGTCTTAATACGCTGACGCTTTGCACAACACCTTTTTTGCCTTCCGGCAAAGATACCTCATCTCCATTGGAAGGAAGCTTACTGTTAAGATACTCATAGGTTTCCTGTTCATTTTTCAGACAACACATCAGTCTGCCGCATACTCCTGAGATTTTTGTAGGATTCAGAGACAGATTCTGTTCTTTTGCCATTCGGATAGAAACCGGTACAAATTCGGAAAGATGGGTATGACAGCATAACCCACGTCCACAGATTCCAATCCCGCCTTTGATTTTCGTTTCGTCTCTGACTCCAATCTGGCGAAGCTCGATTCTTGTTTTAAATACCGCTGCCAGGTCTTTTACCAGCTCCCTGAAGTCAATACGTCCGTCTGCTGTGAAATAAAACAATACTTTATTATTATCAAAAGTATATTCACAATCAATCAGTTTCATTTCCAGTCCATGCTTCTGAATCTTTCCAAGACATATCTCAAAAGCTTCTTTACTTTTTATTTTGTTATTTTTCTGAATCTTGTCATCTTCTTCTGTTGCGATTCGAATCACAGGCTTTAATGTGGAAACTATTTTTTCCTCGTCGATTTCCCGTTTTCCAAGTACTACTTTCCCGTATTCAACGCCTCTGGCTGTCTCAACAATAACATTATTGCCTACTTCAACCTCAAAACCTTCTGCAGAAAAATAATATATTTTTCCATTGTCCCGGAAACGTACTCCTATTACCTGTACTTTCTGAACAGGAGCCTTTTCTTTTTTTTCTTCCATTTATCTGTTCTCCTTAAAAAATCGTCTTTTTATGTCTATATGAAGTATTTCCAGAGATGTATCAAAATTCACATTAGCCCGGATTCTTTTTGCTGTCTGTCCAATTTCCCGGATAATCTCATTAATATCCTCATAAGATAGCTGTTGACTTTGTTTTCTTATATATGTTAACTCTGATTGAAAAATCAGATATTGTTCATTTTTTATGGCTTTATCTATAAGAATATCCCGAAACCATATTAACATCATATCAAAATAATCGTCTATACTGTCTTTCCATTTTTTCAGAATTTTCACTTTTTCTGCAATCTCATAATCCTGAATCTCATGGAGATATCTGAGTATGGACATCGCATTTTCTCTCATTTCGGCAAATTCTTCCGATTCTGCGGCCGCTTTTGCTTTTCCCAGATTCCCCATGGAGAATCCTGTACAAAAATCTGCGGTTTCTTCAGATATCCCACCGTATTCAGTCAGATATTTTCTGATTGTTTTGTCCGATATCGGCTTCATGTTTAATAAGATGCATCTTGACAGTATCGTTGGTAAAAAGGCCCCTTTATTTGTGGTCAATAACATTATAATCACATAAGAAGGAGGCTCTTCAATGGTTTTTAATATGGCATTCTGTGCCGCCGGATTCATTTTTTCCGCTTCATCAATTATATATATTTTGTATGGGCCTTTATAAGGCATCACATCCACGGTATTGACAATCTGTTCCCGCACTTCTCCTACACTGATTACTCCCTGTTTTTCATGATGCACCCGAATTACATCAGGATGACTGCCGTTTGTAATCATAATACAGGATTCACAGCAACCACAGGGTTCTTCTTCTCCCCTTCTTTCACACTGTAAGAGGCTGGCAAAGGCACACGCGGCTGTTTTTTTTCCGCTTCCCTTTTCCCCTTCCAGTATGTAGGCATGAGAAACTTTTTTTTGTTTCATCGCAGTGATAAAATGTGTTTTTAAATTCTCATTTTCAAGAATCTCTTTCACTCCTGATACCCCTTTAAATATGGCATGATAACTTCACGTATTTCTTTCTGAATATTTTCCGGTTTATCCATACCGGAAATCCTGATAACTTCTTTTCTGTCGGATAAAACCGTTCGATATCCTTCTGACACCATATGATGAAAATCTATACTTTCCTGCTCCATACGATCCAGTTTTTTTTGTTCTTTTTTTCTTCGGATTCCTTCTTCTTCGGGTATATCTATAAAGAAAATACAATCCGGTTTATACGCTCCTATGCCTGGACGATTTACTTCATTCACGGTTTCAATACCGATTCCTCTGGCAATTCCCTGATATACTACCGAAGAATCTACAAACCGGTCACTAATGACTATTTTTCCATTTTCCAGAGCCGGTCCAATCAATTCTTTTACAAGCTGTGCTCTGGAAGCCGCATATAACAGCATCTCTGTCACCTCGGACATTTTTTTGTATTCCGGATTTAATATTATCCTCCGGATATCTTCTCCAATCACTGTCCCCCCCGGCTCTCTGGTCACCAGCGTCTCATATCCGTTTTCTTCCAGATATTCTTTTAACATTTCAATCTGTGTTGTTTTTCCGGAACCATCCGGCCCCTCCATCACAATAAATATTCCTTTCACCGGAAGCCTCCCTTTTTTATATCTCCTGTGCTCATCTCAAATACTCTTTTTACTCACAAAGCACAGAAATCATACCATTCTCTAATCCTAGTACATTATATCCATTATATAAGTAATAACTTATATTTTCCACCATTTCTTTTACTATTTTTTCTCCCGGAACCAGTAAAGGAATCCCCGGAGGATATAGCATAATATAGCTTCCCACAGTTCTTCCGGCTGCTTCTGAAAGTATTATTTTTTCTCTTTTTATTTCTTCGCATTCCCATATTTCTGCTTTTTTTTCCGGAATAGTTAATGGATAATGAAAAACAGCTTTTTCTCTTTTTTCCATGCAATTATCAATTTCTTTTAATGCCTGAAATAATTTTTCAAAATCCTCTGTCTCATCCATCACAGAAGTCATGGCTACAACATAAGATATATTTTCCATTTCCAATTCAATATGATACTCTTCCAGCAACTTATGAAAAAGCATTTTACCTTCTATATTACTATTTTTCACAGAAAAAACCAGTTTTCCACCATCATAATCAAAGCATCCAAGTTTTTTCTTATCCAGTAAGCATATATGCTTGAGTTGTCCACACTGTTCACGGAAATTTTTCAGGTTATCCACATATTCAAGAACTTTTTTCCTCTTTTTGTGCATATACATAACTCCATACTCTGCCGACATCATTAATAAATATGATGGACTGGAGGTTTCATACACAGAAAGCATATCCTGTATTTTTTCCGGTGATATTTTATCTGTGCATAAATGAAGCAACGCCGACTGTGTCAGGGAAGGAAGGGTTTTATGTGCACTTTGTATTACCAAATCTCCTCCACATTTGACGGCACTTTCAGGAAAATACGAATCAAAAATCATATGAGCTCCATGTGCTTCATCAACAATAAGAATAATATTTTCATTTTCTTCCTGAATGACTTTTTTCAGTTTTCTGATATCTGTTACAATTCCTTCATAAGTCGGAGAGGTCACGACAATTGCTTTGATATCCGGTTCCCTTTTTAATATTTTCCTTATTTCTTCTCTTTCCTTTTCTTCCATATCCATGGAAATATCGTACTCTATGTTTTCTTCCGGACAAATGTAAAATGACTGAAGATGCAATAGACGTATTGCGTTATATACCGCTTTATGGCAATTTCTCTGAATCAGTATTTTATCTCCCGGTCTGCATACTGCAGAAATGGACGCGAGAATTCCCACAGTACTTCCGTTTACCAGGTACCAGGATTCCCTGCTTCCATAGATTTGTTTCAGCTGGTCCATAGATTGTCGGATTATCCCTTCCGGATGATGAAGATTATCGTATCCTGTAATTTCTGTAATATCTATTTTTCCTGCCTCTCCATATACTGTATTTTTCTTTCTTTTATGACCCGGCATATGAAAAGGGATTCTTTGGTCTGTAATTAATTTTTTAAGATGGTGATAAATCGGTGTATTCATTTTTTCTCCGTCATTATATTTCCTGCTTGTATTTCTGTAAATAAAGAAAACCGCCAAAATTTTGTATAAACAAAACTTAGGCGGTTTATCCACATGAGACATCGGGGATTCGAACCCCGGACAACTTGATTAAAAGTCAAGTGCTCTACCAACTGAGCTAATATCCCATAATGCCCAGAACCGGAATCGAACCAGTGACACGAGGATTTTCAGTCCTCTGCTCTACCAACTGAGCTATCTGGGCATGAGTTGCGGGGGAAGGATTTGAACCAACGACCTCCGGGTTATGAGCCCGACGAGCTACCAGACTGC
>JALEIY010000085.1 GCA_022769785.1 Eubacterium sp. | reverse complement strand
GCAAGCTTGAAGAATGCGGACTGTAAGATTGTGTTGGTACGTTTGCCCATACCAATCTCAATTGCTTTGTCAATCGCATTAATGGTGTATAACTGAATGTTATTGTCTGCAATGTATTTCTTTGCTTCTGCAGGCATATGTTTGTCTAATTCTTCATCTGTCCACTGACAGTTAATCATGAAGACTCCACCCGGTTTTACATCCTGTACCATCTTGTAGCCTTTGACAACGTAGGATGGATTATGACAGGCAACGAAGTCAGCCTGGTTGATGTAGTATGGGCTCTTGATTGGGTTGTCACCAAAACGAAGATGGGAGATTGTGATACCACCTGTCTTCTTGGAGTCATACTGGAAGTATGCCTGGATATATTTGTCTGTGTGGTCACCGATAATCTTGGTGGAGTTCTTGTTGGCACCAACGGTACCGTCTCCGCCCAGACCCCAGAACTTACACTCTACAGTACCAGGAGCGGAAGTGATTGGAGCAGGTTTTACTTCCGGCAGGGAAAGGTTTGTCACGTCATCCACAATACCGATTGTAAAACGAGGCTTCGGTGCATCTTTCTTTAATTCTGTGTAAATTGCAAAAATGCTTGATGGCGGTGTGTCTTTGGAACCAAGACCATAGCGTCCGCCGGTAAGAACGATGTCGTTAAGGCCAGCTTCACGAAGAGTAGCTGCCACATCGAGGTATAACGGATCTCCGAGAGCTCCCGGTTCTTTGGTACGGTCTAATACAGCAACCTTCTTTACTGTCTCAGGCAGAACCTTTAACAGGGAAGCGGATGCCCATGGACGGTACAGACGAACTTTGATAAGACCAACTTTTTCGCCGGCTTTTGTCAGGTAGTCGATAACTTCCTCAGCCACGTCACAGATGGAACCCATAGCTACGATTACACGGTCAGCATCCGGTGCTCCGTAGTAGTTAAACAGGTCATAATTGGTTCCGAGCTTTTCATTGATCTTGCCCATGTATTTCTCAACAACTGCCGGTAATGCATCATATACGGAGTTGCAGGCTTCACGATGCTGGAAGAATACGTCACCGTTTTCGTGGGAACCACGCATGGTAGGATGTTCCGGATTCAGTGCGTGCTCACGGAATTCTTTGACAGCGTCCATGTTGCACATTTCTTTTAAGTCTGCATAATCCCATTTTTCAATCTTCTGAATCTCATGGGATGTACGGAATCCATCGAAGAAGTTGATGAAAGGAACTTTACCTTCGAGAGCTGCCAGATGAGCAACCGGGCTTAAGTCCATAACTTCCTGTGGATTGGTTTCACATAACATGGCGAAACCGGTCTGACGGCAGGCATAAACGTCACTGTGGTCACCGAAGATGTTCAGCGCGTGTGTGGAAACGGTACGTGCGGAAACGTCGAAGACACATGGTAACTGTTCTGCCGCAATTTTATACATATTAGGGATCATCAGGAGAAGACCCTGAGATGCGGTAAATGTTGTAGTAAGCGCTCCGGTTGCCAGGGAACCGTGTACGGCACCTGCAGCACCTGCTTCAGACTGTAATTCACTTACAACAACCTGATTTCCAAAAATATTTTCCTGTCCTGCTGCTGCCCACTGGTCAACAGAGTCAGCCATAGGACTGGATGGTGTGATAGGATAAATGGCTGCAACTTCTGTGTAGGCATATGCTACGTGAGCAGCAGCAGTATTTCCATCCATGGACTGTTTTGCTCTAGGCATTGATAATTCCTCCTTAAATAAGTTAAAGTATGGTTAATAATTCGACATAATATTAACATCTTTTTTCACTAATGTAAAGGATATTTACTGGCTCAAAAGCCATGGAATTGTTTATTTTTTAGGACATGACAAAAAAGTATACCTTCTTTTCCATTTCTTTTATGGCGGCGCAGGGATATCCGTAAAATGGGATACATCCGGTTACTTTTCCTATAATATCCTTCGTCTTCACAGATGTCCGGTCTGCATTGCGGTTCGCGTCTCCTTTTGTAATAAAACTTCCGTCCGGATTTTTTCCCACAATCCGATGGGTGACACAAATCACGCTTCCCTCATGCTCCGCATAGAAAACAACAATATCCCCTCTTCCATATTTTGTCTTTTCCTTAACAAAAAGCAGACTTCCCTCCTGCAAAACAGGCTGCATACTGCCTGATGTTTCGTAGCAGGGCTGATTTCCTCCCAGAAAAGCCAGTCCCAAAATAAAACAGAGCCCAAAAAGAAATCCCCACAGAATGCCTGTGAGGATATCAAAAACTGTTTTTATACATAAATTACTGTCATATCCGGCGTCCCGTCTGATGGCAAATGATTCTTTCATACTATAGCTTATGAAGCTGCTCCTGTTTTAAGAACCGGAAATCATTCCCCATCTCCTGCGGCCACCTCCACCTCCTGAATCTTATTGTAGTTAAGAGGCGTGAAGTTAAAGCATCGAACCAGTCTTTTTATTTTATATTCCGAACCGTATTCCGGATTTTTTATGCACAGCTCTACCTGTATGATGTTTTGCTCGTAGTCGGAAGGATGGTCTTTCCAGGGTCTTGTAAACCGGAGGGATTCTACCTCATAGCCCATATAAACTGCCGGGTCAAACTGCCAGTCCACCGCCTCATAGCTTACCACCTCATTATTCTCGGAATCAATGGAATTAACCTGATAATAATGAAGATTCACAATATCTCTTCCGGATACGGTTTCTGTTCCGATACGTATTCTGCTGCCGGTACGGTCATAAAGAATAATATACGTTCCGTCTTTGGCCAGAGAAAGGGTCGAGGACCCGTCCCCTTCTCCTTCCGTTCCCGGTACGAAGCTTATCTCTGTGGCGGTCTGAGCCCCTTCAAGCTCTCCGGTTATTTTCTCCATCAATGTGTCTGCCACCTGTTTTCCATAGGAACGCGCTTTCACATACTGATACAGAGAAAGCCCGGAAGTCAGAACCTGGGCGCATACCACCAGAAAAATACCCAGCAGCGCGAAAGATACCACCATTTCAATCAGCGTTACCCCCCGGCGGTCCGCCGAAAGCTTCTTTATTCTGTTTATCGGTTTTTCCGCATTCCTGCGCTTTGGTTCCATTCTGTTTTTCCTCTTATTTCATATAATAAAGCCCTGGTTTATCCGCTTCTTCTTCGTAATAGTACAGACCGGCATCGGTTAATGGCAGCCGGCCGGACGGGTCATCCTCCGGCACAATATAAAAGGAAATATCATCCACCTTTTTCTCAGAACCCTTTTTTCCGGCGGCGCCATCCTTTTTATAAAAATCTTCGTTAAACTCCTGATACCCTTTTTGACTGTCATCGTATTTTACCATCATATTTTCGGAAAAAACGGTGATTTGCGAAAATATGGCAAGAGCCATCATGACGATAACGAAGGCAACGACTACTTCGGTTATGGTCGAGCCGGAAGTATCTTTAAGAAAATTTCTTTGTTTTTTATTCAATTCCGACACCTCCCCAGGACCATTTTTCCTGTTTTTTGATTCGGTTACCGGATGGATTGACTGTACTGTCCGTATACATAATGGAATCCGGCTCTCCTTCCGCCGGGGCAGCAAAGGTATTTTCCACCACCAGTTCCTGCGTCAGGGTAACCGTGGCTTTCTGCCCGGCCTTCTCACAGGTAATCCGCATTACCAGCGGAGAGCCTCCCACATCGGCTCCCTGCTCGCTTTCCCAGTACATCACAATCTCTGCCTTACCGTCATCGACGGCATTTCCCCAGTCTCCGGCATTTGTCCCGTCTGCCTTCAATGTAAAACGGCGAAAGGCTGCCTTGCTGTCATGGCCTCTTTCTCCCTCAGCATAATATGGCCAGCTTGTCTGTCCCACATTACAGCGAAGGTAAAACCAAAGGGGAGATTTTCCGGCATTGAATGCTGCCGTTTGCTCATCCAGGGAGTGAAAGCTTACCTCTGTCAGCTCATCTCCGAGCTCCTGCGCTATGCTTAATGCCATTTCCCGGCACTGCCGCTGATTGTATTCCTTATTGGATGTCCGAAAAAGAGAGAAGGAAATGAGCAGCAACGAGGAAGCCAGCATAATTACAATCATCATAATGATAATTGCCACGAGCATGGCTGCTCCGTTCTGATTGTTGATATCATGTTTTTTCATCTCATTTCCTCCTTTCTCCATTCTCTACCTGGCTGATTCCTCCGGCAGTGTATTTTCTTCAGTTTTTTCTGTTTTAACTTTCTGCCCGTCCGGCAATTCTCCGGTTTCTTTCGGAAGCTGTCCGGTCTGCGTGGTATTATGATACTCCGTCCTGCTCTCCGATTTCTTATCCTGCTCATCCGAAGAGGTTTGTTCTTTCACTGGCGGTTCTTCTTTTTTTGCCGCATTCTTTTGTGTCGGTACCGATTCGAGTTTGTCGTTTTCGGTCTGTTCCTCTTCTGCCGGAACCGGAAGTTTTGGAAGTCGCCCGGAGAAGAAGCTGCTCCACTGTGTAAGATTATATGACTGCTTTGTGGCTCCGGTCACGTCAATTCCGGCATACCGAATCTTATAGATGTTGCCCGCATAGGAAAGATATTTTTCCGGCAGCGTCCACAAAACATCAATATTCGAAACACCATATCCGTCAGAGCTCATGGTATAAACCTTGTCCTTTTCGTCAAGAATGCCATTGCCATCCATATCCAGCCAGATTTGCCACAGCAGCCAGCTGCCGTCAGAGGCTTCGGCATTCAGACGGAACCTTTGCTCATCCGGTGTATTTTCATCGGCACAGAGTTCAAAATAATTATCTCCCTCTATGGTATTTCCACCGGCATCGGTAACCGGCACCTTGAAAAGAGTTACCTCCGGCGCCTCCGGTTCCTTCTGCAATGTAACTTCTTCTGCATCGGTAACCGTATCGGCCGTTCCTTTTCTGTACCAGTTCACAATCTGTGAATCCTCGTAATTTGCAGATGTTTGTTCCTTCGCTGCTCTTGCGCGAAAGCTTACCTGAGAAGTAAAGAGATACTTTTCTGTTTTTTCTCCATTGGCAAGCTCTGTATCCGGAAGTACCAGTTTTACATGGTCATTTTCGTCTTCTGCGCCTTTTACAAGCTGCAAATAGGAAACCGCCTGTCGTATCTGACGCATATTTCCGTTATCATCCTCAAATTCCGGTTTTTCATCTCTCGGAAGCTTCACATAGCTTCCGGAAGCATCCAGAGTTCCCAGCTTCACCATATGATTTTTAATGGAATCCTCCAGGTTCACATCCCCGGTATCTCCCTTCGTCATATGGTAAGATTCTTCTCCCGAAAGAGTGGAAGCAAAGTATACATCATATGCGGCATCTCTGGATTCATTTTTCAAAAGATAAATCCAGTCTGCCTCATATCGGATATATCCCTGCTCTGCCAGATCTTTGTCTCCGGCATCTTCCTGTGAATGCACGATTGTAAACTGATAACAGTCCGCATTTCTCACCAGCTCATAATCTCTGGCGGTCTGAATCATCGGATACATGGACTCTTCCTCCGTTGCCGTCTGCCCTTTCGGGAGACGGAATCTCGGAATATGGAACCACCTGTAATTTACAGACTCTCCGTCCGCATCCTCGTCGGACCACCAGGAGCTGATATTACTGTCAGAAATGCTTCTTACTGCAATCTTCAGCCATTTTCCCGCATAATCTTCTGAGAATTTTTCTGAAAGCTTTTTGAGCGTATATTTTCCGGTTTCCAGATTACCGCTCATAATCTCCGGTTTTTCTTTGGTTATGAGTGTCTCTGCGGCACCGCTGTTCCAGTATCCGTCCGCATCTTTTTTCGGTGCATCACCCGCAAGAATCCTTCCGGTATCGTAAAGCTCATCCGGCGCTTCTTCGTAAACTGCCATAACAATCTCATATTTTGCCTGCTGCAGTGTGGCCGGTGAACCTTCTGCCTGTAAAGTAAAGGTAAGTCCGTCTTTTTTCAGTTCTTCCAGAGTCATATAATCTTCTCTGGCGTATTCTCTGGAAATCGTCATATCCGTAACGGTCGGCACATCCAGACGGCTTGGAAGGGTCAGTACTCTCTCAACGCCTTCCGGTCCGTCACAGTAAATCTGCTCCAGCTTTTCTTCTTTTGTTTTTGCCAGGGCCCTGACCGTAACCGAAAGTTTTTCTCCCCGATTATAGTCATTCAAATCAAGCTGTGCCACAATTTTATTCAGCGAAACATCATCTGTGCCTTCGGTAAAGTTCCAGGTCCGGCTTTCGCCATTTTCTCTCTTAACCTTCACCTCATAGGACGATACAAATGGCCGTTCCTCTTCCGGAACGGTATCCCACCAGATATCATAAATCAGAGTATTTTTCTGTACCACACCATCTTTTTTATGTACATTCAGTGTAGGTCTGGCAATCTGGGAAAGGTCCAGAAGAACCGAGAATTCTTCGCTGGCAAAGGCAGGGAAAATCTCCGTTTTGTTTTGACCTGTGACCAATCCTTTCCGGACGACTTTTAATTTCAGCTTCGTGTATTTCCAGTTTCTTTCCGTATCGGTAAAGGTATAGCTCCAGTATTTTTCGGTGTCTTCCTGTTCATTTTTGCCGCTGTGATAACAGTTCTTTTCCGCAGATACGGTATCTTTATTCACATCGGCAGCATCAAGAAGCACCTCTACCTCCTGATTTTTCTCCTGAACACCCCAAAGCTGCAGCTCATACTCCGCATCTTCCTCTGCTTTTTCATCTCTATCCCAGAAGAAAGTATATTCATACCCGTTTCTCGGATTCTTTGTGGTATCGATGACCGGTTCCGGACGAATATCCTTTTCCTTGTTATCGTATACCACTTTTCCGTTTTCAATCCGATAGGTTTTCTCATCAATCTGCTGCTGATAAACCTCTCTGTTTTCCAGAAGGCAGCTATAGAATATATCGTAGGTTTCCTCTTCCTCCTCGCTGTTTCTGCGAAGTACATACCCCGGATTCAGGGAAACAACGGATTCCCCGTCTGCTGCTTCCACGGAGAATATCTCCGTAAGAAGTGCCTGCTCTTCCACGGAAAGTCCGCTGTCTGCCGGATTTACGGCAGCTTTCATCCGCGCTTTCAACGTATCATTGGAAATACCCGTATAGCTTTCTATGGAATGACCGTACCACGCCGTATATGACTGGCTTTGCCACGGGTAAACACGAACGGTAATCTCCGAGGAATCAAGCATGGTTTCCGGCAGACCGGAAAGCTGGCTGACCGATTCATTTCCAAAGGAGGTAACATGAGAAACACCGGAGGATACTACCATGTCAAAGTTTCCGCGGATGCCCTCTTCCCCTTCCACCGTGTAGTCGTTAAGAACCAGCTCGGAATTGGCGTAAAGCTCTGTCGTACTATGTCCTTTGGTCATGGTAATACTGTTATACCAGTTTGCAGTGCTGTCACCATAAAAATCATTAAAAACCGTATTGACATAATCGGTACTCTTCAGGGCATCGGTACCATAGAAACAAAACGGTACGGTCGCCGCAGAAGACTGGGAAAAAGTATCATTTGCTTCTGCCCAGGAAACGAGAATCCCAATATTACTGTAGACGGCATTGTCAAACAGGCCGGAACGTCCGGTCGGATGCTCCCCGGTCATATCAATGAGCAGACAGTTGTTTGTGCTGCTGTTTGTATAGAGCGTCGCGCCATTCTCATTTTTAAGCTGGACTTTTATTACGGTCGCCCGGTCTCCGGTATAGTCCTCCGGATTCTCAAGCACCGCCTGATAACGGGCTTTGTTTCCGTATTCCGGGCTGTTTACCAGTTCCAGATGAACCTTCGGTATGGTATGCTTTTTCTTTATGAGTTCTTTTTCTCCGGCACCCCAGGCTGAGGTGTGTTCCTGTTTGTCGGTTCCTTCCGGTCCGTAAACCGATTCGTCATACTCACTGTCCACATACTGTCCGCTTATGGTTCTTACATATAAAATAATCTCTTTTCCTTCATACCGCTCCTGAATATTATCCGGCAGCGTATAGGAATTAATTCCGAAGGAAATGTTTTCCGGAGCGCTTGTATAAAGGGTTTTCTCTCCATCCCTGATAACGAAAACCACCTGCTGCTCGTAATATTCTGTACTGGATACTTCCCAGTTCCAGGTCATTTTTTCGCCGCCCTTTAACTGATTTCCTTCCGGAGAACCGATCACAAGCTGGATATTTTTCGGTGTCGGCAGCGTGTCATCCGGAATCCGATTTTTATAATAATCCTGAATCTTCGGGTCCACCGCTTCATATACCTGCTGTCGAAGTCCTGCTGTTCCGGCTTCTCCTTTTGCCACATAGGCGGATGCATCATCTCGCACATCCGGACTAACCGGACTGCTGTCAAGTTCTTCCCGTGTACCGGCTTTAAAAATGTCTTTGGCTATTGACAGATGTCCCACACCGAAATAGTCATAAATCGTATAGGAGCTGTCGGTTTCTTTTTTCACCCCGGCCGGAAGTCCTTTTTTTACTCCTCCACGGTTATAATCATCCGGAGCTCCGGCATTGGTAACATAATAATTATGCTGTGTATTTGCCTTATCCTTTTCCACGCAGACAAGCTGTTCCACATTACTCAGACTGAAGCAGTCGGCAATATCTTCATAGTTTTTCGGGGTAATTCCTCCAAAAATGTCCGGTGCGGTACCGGTATAATTGCCATAATTTCTGCAGCGATAGAAGCGATAGGTTCCTTTGCTTTGCAGTGCTGCCATACCGCCGCAGACAGTACTGCTGTTTTTTGGAACGAGGCAGCCTACATTGACACAGTTGGTCATAGTAACTTTCATTGATACTTTGGCGTCTTCCTGTCCCAAAATTCCGGCGATTCCATTGTATCCGCTGACATTTCCGTAATTAATACAGCTGTCAAAAATCTGTTCCATACCACCGTCTATCTGATAAAGGCTTCCTATGATGCCGCCGGCATACTGCCTGCTATTCAGAATAGTGCCATAATTACTGCAGTCCCTGAAGGTAATTGCTTTATATTTAATTCGTCCAATCAAGCCTCCGACTGTACCATTATTACCGGAAACCGGGCCATAATTATCAACGTCCTGAATTATCATGGAAGAAGCTTCTTTATTTTCCAGACGTCCAATGAGACCTCCTGCCGCGACATTCACCGCATTGTAGGTTGTTGCGACGGACGCATGGTTTGTCACATGACTGATATTTTGTCCGGAACCGTTATATCCGATAATACCGCCGGTTCCACAGTCGTTGGCATAGTAATTGGAAAGAACTTTCCAGTTTCTTCCAGTGGAAAGCCTCATTTCTTTACTTCCGCTTACCATAGCTCCTGCCATATTGCAGCCGACAATTCCGCCCAGATGGCCGGCATAACCGATAATTTCCACCTGGGAAGCTCCGGAAAAGGAGGCATTGTCACAGCTTCTCACTGTGCCGTAATTCCAGCCGACCATTCCGCCCACATAACCGGAGGCAGCATTTTTATTGGTATTGCCTGAGGAAATCCTGGTATCTTGTGTCCGTCCGATTACGCAGCAGGAAATGTTTCCCTGCTTTTCATTTTTACCGGCAATACCTCCCAGATTAACCACATTATCCGCAGAACCGTTCACAAGAAGGTTTCCTTCATATTCACAGTTGCTTATGTTCCCGGCATTTACTCCGGCAATTCCGCCATAGCCGGTGCTTGCTGAACCCATATTTCCGGTAATCTCACTCTGTACCCGGAAATTGCGGAGATTTCCTCCTTTTACCTCTCCGGCAACTCCTCCGAAGCTGGCATAGGTTCCTTTGGCATTTTTTGCAAAACGAAGGACTGCTCTAACATAAGTCCCGGAAGCATTTCCTTCCAGACTTCCGCCCTCATTGGTGCCGACAATTCCTCCGACACGGCTGCCCGCCGTCATAACTTCGGCCACAGAGTCTTCATCCACCGCTGTTTTTCCGCTTTCCGTAAATGAAATCCTGCCGCTGTTGACTCCGGCAATCAGGCCGATATCGCTCTTTTTGCTTTTGGCTGTATTGCAGACGAGAACCTTTGACACCTGAACATCTTTTATCGTTCCCGTATTCTTTGCACAGATTCCACCAACCTCTTTTAATCCTTCAAAGGTCAGCTTTTTCCCTTCCGGAAACACCCGGCAGTCTTCTATATTTCCGGCATTGATGACAACAATTCCTCCACAGCTTCCATTTGGTGCAGAAACTTCTCCGTGATTGGTACATCCTATGACGGAAACATTTTCGGCATTGTCTGCGACGATTCCTCCGGCATTTCCTGCTCTGGTCGCCGTGACCGTTCCCTGATTGATGCAGTCTTTGATTGATGCGCTCCCTGAAGCCTTCGTCTGAAATACTCCGACAATTCCTCCGGCATTTCCCTGCACCGCAGATACAGAGACATCGCTGAACAGTCCGCTCAGGGTACGTCCGGTGTTTTCTCCAATAACACCGCCTACATTCTTCTGTCCGGAAACAAAGCCGGAGACCGTTGCTTCCGAAGATGTGGACACAACTGCGCCTTCATTGTAACCGACAATTCCTCCGACACAGCCTTCTTTTCCGTCTGCCTTGATATTGACCACGGATTTCCCGGTCATACGGATGGTTCCGTAATTTTCCGCCGTAATGCCTCCCACATAGCTGCCGCCGACAATGGTTTTATTATCGATGGTACAGCCGGTGATTTCTGCTCCGCTCTTATTGATTCC
>JALEIY010000050.1 GCA_022769785.1 Eubacterium sp. | reverse complement strand
GCATTTTGTTTCCGTTTCTTCCATGGCTTACCGGATGAAACGAAATGGGGCGGGTCTGGCCTCCATCTGTATTTTGCTGACTATGGTACTGGTGATGATTTCTTCCTCCGCCTGTTTGTATATCGGAGCGGAGGATTGTCTGGATGCCAGATATCCGAAGGATGTCTGTGCAAGTATTTCCGGCAATGGATATCAAAAAGAAGGTGCCGATGCGGCGGTACCGGTGTTGGAGGAAATCAAACGGCTGGCAAAGGAGCGGAATGTATCGCTGACAGAGGAACGGGAATACAGAGAGTATTGTATTACCGGTTATTTCAAAGACAGCTATGTGGATATCAGCCTCACATCCAAATCCGAAATGAGTCTGATTTCTTATAATAATGTAGCGCAGGTTCATTTTGTTTCTCTGGAGGATTATAACCGTATTTTTGGAAAATCAGAAAAACTGCTAAACGGAGAGGCACTTATTTATACGGTAAAAACGAAGGTGCCCGGAGATACTTTGAAGGTGGGAGAGGAATCTTATAAGGTTCGACAGATTACAGAGAACTCTTTTGATTTGGATGGAGCGTCAGAGGCATCACCGACCGGAAATATTTTTCTTGTGGTGCCGAACCTGTCCGAAACGGTGTCGGCTTATAAAGACTGCCGGGATTATAACGGAAATCCGATGCTTCAATGGAACTGGCTGTATCAGTTTAATACGGATATCAGTCCGGAAGCCACGGTGAATCTGGCAGAGGATATTGAGGCAATCATGGACAGCCGGTTAGAGGGGGAAAAACTGAATTATTATAACTGCGCCAGTCATGAGGGACAGCGGGGAGATTTTTACGGAACCTTTGGCAGCCTGTTTTTCCTTGGCATTCTGCTCAGCGTGGTATTTTTAACCGCAGCCGTTCTTATTATTTATTATAAGCAGATATCGGAAGGCTATGAAGACCAGTCAAGGTTTGAAATTATGCAGAAGGTCGGGATGACGAAACGGGATATTAAGCGGAGTATCAATTCACAGATGCTGATGGTTTTCTTTTTGCCAATGCTTCTGGCTGTGCTTCATATCGGTTTCGCCTTCCCGGTGATTCACAAGCTTCTTATGCTGTTTGCACTCTTTAATCTGCCCCTGCTCATTGCCACAACAGGAGCCAGCATACTGATTTGCGCCCTGTTTTATACCGTGGTTTATCGTGTGACCTCAAATGCATATTATTCCATTGTAAGCGGTGCAAGGTAAATTTCTGCGAAAGATGGTCACAGGATTTCATACATGAGGCCGGTAAAGGCCTCAATGGTTATCTCTGTCGTTTCATTTTCCGGAATAATGGCAGGCTCCTCCATATAGGTGTGGTTTCCGCCGTAAATGACGTTGTCAGTGGCAAGAAGGAGAGATAAGGTGTGGATATCTTCAGATTTTAGGGTATAAGTCTGTGGAGAGTCTGAGAAATTCAGGAGGACAAGGATGCGCTGAGTTTTGCCGATGCGCTCAAAGACATAGACGCATTTTTCCTCCTGATGACAGTCAATCCACCGGAATCCCTCCGGTTCATAATCCATTTCATATAACGCCGGATTTTCCCGGTAAATAAAACACAAATCTGTCATATATCTGGCGAAAGCAGCATGGATTGGGTATTTCAGGATATCCCAGTCCTGTTCTCTTTTTTCATCCCATTCCCGGAGCTGACCGAATTCATTTCCCATAAAATTAAGCTTTTTGCCCGGATGGGTATACATGTACATATATAATGCCCGGGCCTGGGGAAATTTATTGTTGTATTCGCCGTACATTTTCTGAAGAATTGTTGCTTTTCCATGTACCACTTCATCGTGGGAAAGAGGAAGAAGAAAATGTTCTGTTCCAAAATACATCATGGAAAAGGTCAGCTTGTGATACTCTCTTTTCCGGTCAAAAGGATGTGTCCGGAAGTAGTTTAAAGTATCGTTCATCCATCCCATATCCCATTTATAATCAAAGCCGAGACCGCCTTCGGAAACCGGTTTTGTGACATTTCCATAGGAGGTGGAGTCCTCCGCAATCAAAATGACAGAAGGATCCATTTCTTTTAAAGACTGATTCATGTGCCGGATAAATTCAACAGCTCTGTCATTGACGCCCCGGTCTTTGTTGCCATGCCAGTAAATGATATTGCTTAATGCATCAATTCGAATTCCATCAAAATGAAATTCCTTCAGCCAGTATCTTGCACAGGACTGCAGGAAGCTCTGCACTTCTCCTCTCGAATGATTAAAATTTTTGCTTCCCCATTCGCTGTAGCCCACATCTACGTGGGGATATTCATACAGGGCAGTCCCGTCATAATAAGCCAGTCCGTAGTCATCCACGGCAAAATGCACCGGAACAAAGTCAAGGATGACACCGATGTGGTGCTGATGGGCATAATTAATCAGATATTTCAGTTCGTCCGGGCTACCGTAGCGGGCGGTCGGACTGTAAAAGCCGGTTTGCTGATATCCCCAGGAATTATCGCAGGGATGTTCCGCAAGGGGCATGAATTCTATATAATTGTAGCCGTTGTCCTCAACATAGGAGACAAGAGGCCTGGCGATTTCGGAATAGGAATACCAGGTTCCGTCTTCTTTGGTCATCCAGGAGCCCAGATGGACTTCATAGATATTCAGTGCGGAATCTCTGCAGTCCGTTCGTTGTGTCATCCATTTGGAATCTTTCCAGGCAAAGCTGTCCGGACGCCGGACAACGGTGGCAGACTGCGGCGGCATTTCCATGCCGGTGCCGTAAGGGTCGGTATGGTCGGTCACCCTGCCATCTTTCTGATAAATTCGATATTTATATTTCATTTCTTCCCTCACACCGGGAATCTCACATTCCCAGAAATTCCCGTCATATGTCCTTTGCATTGGGGTGTCTGACCAGTTGTTAAAATCACCAATCAGTGCAATCTTTTCTGCGGCAGGTGCAAAAGTCCGGAATATGGCACCATTTGGTGTGAAATGGCATCCGAAATATTCATAGGCATCTAAAATTTTTCCTGTATAAAAACCGTAATAATCCATTTTTCTCTTTCAATCCCTTTCTTTTTAATTGACGGTAGTTGTTTTGTTGGGTAAAATGATTATAACAATCAGAAAATGAAAAAAACATCATCGGTTTCCGGAGACCGTTACTTTATGCGACGGATTCCGGAAATTGTCGATAAAGAGGAAACCATGGATTTAAGGAAAGAGAGAACGAAACGAAGCATTATCAATGCGTTTATTGAACTGCGGGCAAACAGACCTTTGGAAAAGATTACCGTAAAAGAATTATCGGAGCGGGCAATGATTAATAAGGCAACCTTTTATTCGCATTATAAGGATATTTATGATTTGTCCGAGCAACTGGAAAAGGAGACTATAGACCGGATTCTGATGGATATCAGTCACCCGGAGGATTTTATCACCAGGACAAAACAGGCGTCACAGGAGCTCACTGTCGCATTAAGCTCTCAGAACCGTTTAATTGATATCCTTTTTTCAGACAGCAGAGCCTCTATCCTTGCCAACTGTCTGGAGCAGCGACTGAAAAAAAGGATCTATATGGTGTATCCGGAATATGAAGAGGAGCCGGAATGGGACATTTTGCTGACCGTATTGATTCAGGGCTCTTTCCATGCGTATGTTTCTCATTCTAAACAAATGGATAACGGTTTGTTAATTGAAATTCTTGGAGATATCAATGAAAGGATGCTGAAAAAGCAGCCGGATGATACAAAGGAGGAAGGAAAATGATTAGAACACCATTATGTGATATGCTTGGAATCAAATATCCGATTATTCAGGGAGGTATGGCGCATATTGCCGAAGGACATCTTGCGGCTGCCGTCAGTGAAGGCGGCGGTTTCGGAGTGATTGGCTCCGGTTTTGCGGACCCGGAGTTTGTTCTTGAACAGATAAAGCTGGTTCGCTCCCTTACAGATAAACCATTTGGGGTGAATATTATTCTGGAGAATCCCCGTGCCGGGGAAATTGCACAGGTATGTGCCGAAGAACGGATTGTGGCAGTAACTACAGGTGCCGGTTCTCCTGCGCCATTTATGCCGATGCTGACAGAGGCAAATGTAAAAGTGATTCCGGTTATCCCGCACACCAGAGCAGCGAAAAAAATGGCGGGCCTTGGGGCTACGGCCCTTGTGGCAGAGGGAATGGAAAGCGGCGGTCATGTGGGAAAAATGACAACCCTTCCGCTGGTTCCTCAGGTCGTGGATGCCGTGGATATTCCGGTGATAGCAGCCGGAGGAATCGGTGACGGACGGGGACTGGTTGCTGCCCTTGCCATGGGTGCCATCGGGGTGCAGATGGGGACTTTTTTCCTCGCTACCGAAGAATGCTGTGTCAGTGATGTTTACAAAAAATACATTCTGGATGCCACGGACAATTCCACGCTGCTTACGGGACTTCCGGGTTCTAAGCAGGTACGCTGCATTAAAAATTCATTTACAGACGGAGCAGAAGCTCTGCGGAAGCGCGGATGCTCCCAGGAGGAGATGGATGCCTACTGTACCGGCTCACTGCGGGCTGCCAGAGACGGAGACAGTGAACGGGGAGGCTTTTCTGCCGGACAGATTTCCGGAATGATTAAAGAAATAAAACCGGCGGCGAAAGCAATGCAGGATATGATGGAAGAAGCAGAGCAGGTACTGGCTCAGCTGACAAAGACCTATGGCAATCTGCGCTGAGAAAGAGAGAAGCGATTCCCTGCTTTCGCAAAAAGCTGTGGTTTTATAAAGACTAAGGAGGTATCCTATGATTCGTCTGGCGATTGTGGAAGATGAAAATTTATATGCAAAAACATTAATGGATTATCTGGAACGGTATCAGAAGGAAAGCAGAAATGAAATCATGGTAACCCGATTTACTGACGGGGATGGAATCGTGCACGGCTATCAGGGGCAGTTTGATATTATTCTTATGGATATTCA
>JALEIY010000038.1 GCA_022769785.1 Eubacterium sp. | reverse complement strand
CATAATCTCCATGAGGAAGGGTAAATACAACTTCACCATTGTAAACAAAAGCCTGTGCGCCGAATTCCTCGCCTTCGATAAATTCTTCAATCAGGAAATAATCCTTTCGGGTATTTTCCTTTACATAAGCCATGGCGGAGTTGAACTCGTCATAGGAATCTACGCGGATAATACCCCGGCTTCCGGAGGAGTCCACAGATTTAAAAATGAGAGGGAACTGCAGCCCCGCAATGGTTGTACGGATATCCGAATCCGTAAAAAGCACTTTACGGAAACGGGCGGTACGGACACCGTATTCCTCATATTTTGTTTTCATCAGCATTTTGTCCACGGCAACCTGTGCGGCCTCGTAAGACAGTCCCGAAAGGCCCAGGGCATCGCAGACCTTTCCGATGGTGATAACACATACATCGGTACCGGTGGTAATGATACCGTCAATATTTTCTTCTCTGGCAATCTCCAGAATCTTTTCATCGTCAACGGTGTTCTCATAGTAAACTTTATCCGCAAGGGCGAATCCCGGATAATTACCCGGAATACTGACAACGATGGTATAAAGTCCCATCCTTTTTGCGGTTTCAATCAGCGGAACCTGATAAATCCCCGCGCCCAGAATCATTATTTTTTTCATTTTCAGACCTCCTGTTGTCTTTTGCACTGTTGTCATAGATTTCACGTACCACAAACTGTGGCTGCTGGTTCATGCCCAGGAACATCCGTCCGAGATATTCTCCGATAAGTCCCAGAAAGAGCATAATTATGCCGGAGAAAAAGCAGATGGCGCACATCATGGACGGCCAGCCGATGGCCATGGACGGCACAAGCATTTTCCGGATAAATACAGCGATTGCTCCGAGAATACTGAGCAGGGAGAAAAAATAGCCGCTGTAGGTGGCCAGACGAAGAGGCACAACCGAATAACCCATAATATTGGAATATAGCTGAACCAGCTTTTTCAGGGTGTACCCGGACTGTCCTACTTCCCGCTCAAAATGTTCAATCGGGATGCAGCTGATGTTGCGGGTTGTCCGTAAGAAGAGCCCCTGCAGATGGGTGTAGGGACTTTTGTATTGTACAACATAATCCCTTACAAACCGGCGGATAATCCAGTAGCTGGAGGTTTTCATATCCTTTGGCTTACCGATAAGAATCCGGACAGTCATGTAATTTAAAAAGCTTCCGAAGTTACGGAAAAGAGAATGCTTTTTCTGTGGGTAATAGCCATAAACAATGTCGTAGCCCTTCTCAATCTCAGCAATCAGATACTGAAGCTGAGAGGGATGCGTCTGCATATCATCATCCATGGCAATGAGATAATCTCCCGCTGCATAATTAAGCCCGGCCATCACTGCGTTGTGCTGACCGGAATTTTTAGCAAGAGAGATTGCCTTTACAAAATCATAATCATCGGCAAGGGCCTTCAGCTCGGCTAAAGTGGCACCCCCATCCGGGGAATAATCATCCACCAGAAGAAACTCATACTGGTCGATGCCCAGTTTTTTTAGCTCTGCGGAAGTCATTTCCACCACTTTTCGGATGGTTTTTGATGATTTATAGCATGGAATAATAATCGAGTATAACAAAACAATTCCTCCTGTGGCCGATTATCTGGAGTAAAATTCTGTGATTTTTTCACAAACAGTCTGTACCTTTTCCGGCTCCAGCCCGTAATAAAGCGGAAGCCGTACCAGCCGTTCGCTTTCCTTTGTAGTATAACGGTCTTCTCCATGGAAACGGCCATACTTCTGTCCGGCAGGTGCTCCGTGGAGAGGGATGTAGTGGAATACGGAGGAAATCTCATGGCTCTTTAAGAAAGTAATCAGAGCAGAACGTTCTTCCAGATCCTTTGCCTTAATGTAAAACATATGGGCGTTGTGTACACAGCCCTCCGGAATAACCGGAAGCTCAATGCGGCCTGCCTCCTTAAGAGGAGTCAGGGCTTCATAATAGTGTTCCCAGGTTCTCATACGGTCTGCGTAAATCTCATCGGCTATCTCAAGCTGTGCCCAGAGATAGGCAGCATTCATATCGCTTGGAAGATAGGAAGAGCCGGCTTCCACCCAGGTATATTTGTCAATCTCGCCCCGGAAAAACTTGCTTCGGTTGGTTCCCTTCTCGCGGATAATCTCAGCTTTTTCCGCGTTTTCCGGGTTGCGGATAAGAAGGCATCCGCCTTCACCCATACTGTAGTTTTTCGTCTCGTGGAAGCTGAAACAGCCGTAATCACCTATGGTTCCGAGGGCTTTTCCTTTATAGGAGGCCATGACGCCCTGTGCGGCATCTTCAACCACAATCAGATTATGACGGTTTGCGATATCCATGATAGTATCCATCTCGCAGCTCACACCGGCATAATGCACCGGAACGATTGCCCTGGTTTTTTCAGTGATGGCATCTTCAATGAGCGTCTCGTTAATATTCATGGTATCCGGACGGATGTCCACAAATACTGCCGTGGCACCACGCAGAACAAAGGCATCGGCGGTGGAAACAAAAGTATAGGACGGCATGATGACTTCATCTCCCGGTTTAATGTCCGCAAGAAGTGCTGCCATCTCTGTAGCATGGGTGCAGGAAGTGGTCAGCAGAGCCTTGGCGGTGCCGGTCCGGTCTTCAATCCACCGATTACAGCGTTTGGTGAATTCACCATCGCCGCTGATTTTGTGGTTTTGTATCGCCTGTGCCATATATTCAGGTTCTTTGCCTGTGAAAGGCGGAATATTAAAATTAATCATAAGCAATCCTTCTTCATAGTTTTTTCCCTATTATAGCAAATTTAAAAGTAATTGTATAGTAAGCAGCAAAGAGATTTCTCAGAATCCTTTCCCAGGTTGACGGAAGCACCGGAAAATTATATAATAAAAAAAGTAGCAACAAAACTGCCGTATCCCTGTCTGTGCAGACAGACAAACAGAGGATCAGCAGATTTATTTTTTTAAGGAGGGTTTTCATGAAAAAGAAGTTATGGTATATGCTTGGCATTATGCTGTTATGTCTGGGCTTTTTTGCCGGGGGAAATACAGCACAGGCAGCCGGCGTAACCGCAAAAAAGGTAGCTTATGTTGATGCGGTGAAGAAAAGCATTGAGTTAAGATTTGAGTCATTTTCCCAGGGAGGATATACATATAAGCTGACCGATTTGGACAGGAAAGCAGTGGTAAAGAGCGGAACATTAGAGGAGGGAACAACAGCCTTAAGTATTCCACTCGAAGAGCAATACAGAGAGAATGCCAGATATAAGCTGGAAGTAACCGGAGCAAACAAGCAGGTGCTTGGTAAATATTACTATACGGGAACTGCCATAAAAGGGCTTAAGGCAGTAAGACAGAGTGATAACTCTCTGAAGTGCTCCTGGACAGTGACCAATGCGAAAAAGTATAACGGATATCAGCTTACGACACATATCGGAGCTTCTCCGTCATATGTTCTCGGAGCCAATCTCCGTTCCGGCGGAACAACATCAAAGATTCTTCCGGCGTCCAAACTGAAAAATAATTTTTACAGAATTTATCTGATTTCATATAAGACCATCGGCGGTGCCAATTATGCCGGGCAGGGACTTCTGATTAATACAGATTATGTCAAAGTGCCGGAAAGAGTGGTCGGCTTTAGTGCTGTTCCGGATACCGGACGGGCTAAGCTTTCCTGGAGTGCGGCAGTCGGAGCATCCTATTATAATGTTTATATGGCAGAGAAATCTACCGGTACTTATAAAGCGGTTCTGAAGAAGGTAAAAGGCACTTCCTGCTCCGTAACAGGACTGAAGGCCGGTAAGAAGTATTATTTTAAGGTTCGTGCGGTCGCTCAGGGTACCCGTACAACCGCATCCGGCAAATATTCTGCAGCCAAAAGTGCATCTATACCGGTTGTGGCAGGACAGGTAAAGAATTTAAAATGTGGTCTGGATTCCGAATACAATATGGCACTGGTCTGGGACAAAACGGCCAATGCGACCGGATATCGTATTTATTACAAAAAATCGACCGATTTGGCATATAAGAGACTGGTAACTACGAAGAAAACACAATATGCACTGGGAGACCTGGCAGAAGAAAATGTCAGCTACACCTTTAAAGTGCGCGCCTATACAAAGGTTGGCTCCAAAACATACTGGGGTACGGCACCATCCAAAGAAATCACCTTTAATCCAAAGCAGTATATGAAAGATAATTTTGAGAAGATGCTTGCTGATTCTGTGAGAAGTATTGGATATATCGGAACCACAAGATGTGTATATACCAGCAAAAAATATCCGAAATCCGTCAAGCTGGCATTTGTAAATCATAAAGGCTACAGCAGCCAGACTAAATATCTCATCTGGATTAGTCACTATACCCAGCAGGTATCCATTTTTGAAGGCAAGAAGGGCGACTGGAAAATGATTCGTACCTTTGTCTGTGCCACAGGAACCGCAAAGAATCACTCACCGCGGGGAACCTTTAAGCTTTCCTACAAAGAGAAAGGATGGTTTTATACCAACACGAAAGAGCTTTACGTTTCCCATTACTGTGGAAGAAACTCTTTCCATACCCGTCCATTGTGGAACGATGGCTCCGTGCAGGATCCGACAATCGGAAAACCGGCATCACACGGCTGCATCCGCTGTTATAATCAGGATGCAAAATATATCTACGATAAAATCCCTTGCGGAACAACCGTAGTATCCTATTAAAGAGGAAGGCTTTGCTAAGAGGCAAGCCTTTCGCAGGAGATTGCACATAAGAACAATATAGAAAAGACCAATCGAGAGAATCTGAGGCACTGCTTCAAATCTCTGATTGGTCTTTTTTGTGTGTCGGAGAAATTACCTTTTATTTTCTCCTTTTTCGGATATAGTTTCCCAGGATAATGAGAAGGAATACTCCTGCTCCGGAGATGGTGATAAGGAAAGCCATCTTCAGTCCCGGAAGCTGGTAATGAAGCCGGATATCATGGGTGCCTGCCGGGAGGTTAATACCCATATACTGATAATTTACTTTCTGGATATCCACTTCTTTGCCATCCACAAAAGCACTCCAGCCTTTCTGATAAGGCAGGGAGAACACAAGGAGTTTATCCTCCGATGTCTGGATGGTACCGGTAACCGTATTTTTCTCTGTTTTTACATTTTCCAGTGCTTCTTTTCCCAAAGCACCGGCACGTTCGGCATAGGAATCCATCGGCTGTACATAAAGGGAAAGATCCTCAAAACGGATGGCGCCTTCCTTCTGGAAGGTGAGACTGCAGGAGGATAAGGCATCTTTATGGTAACCGAGATGGAAGAGGTATTCTTCCTGTCCGGTGTTGTAGGAGTCGATACGGAATTTGTAGGTGTAACCGGTATTTTTTGCTTTTACCCTTGTTTTAATAAAATGTTCCGCCGCATCCTTTGGTGCGGTAATGTCTCCCTTCAGGGAAATGTAGGTTTCCGCATTCGGTACTCCGTCAAAATAAAGCTTGATAGAAGCTCCTGGTTTTTCGATAATCATTGTATCATCTTCTATGGTTACACCATTAAGCTTCATGTCTTTAATTTTTAATTTCCGGGCTTCCAGAGGAAGAGAGTCTGCAGTCTGCAGATTGCTGTTATCATTCATATCTTTATCGTCCACGATAGCGGAAAGCATGGTAATTTCCTGTTTCTGGACTGCCGGGTAATTTTCTGCTTCCGAGGAAGGGATCACACTGGAATAGGTGTATCCCAGAGGCAGTGCGTATTGGTTTTCGTAGATGGAGTAGGTCTGTTTTCCCTCCTCCTTTTCAAAAACCTTCTCATAGCCGTAAGGAAGAGGAGAGCCCGACGATTTATCGGTTCCCAGGTAACGGACGCTGGCAAGCTCATGCATAATGGTTCGGAAATTATAGCTGTAAATACTTACGATATTCCAGTCGCAGTTGCCCATGGCAGCATTATAATCCACAATACCGCCGCTTAAGGTACTGGTAAAGGTCGAAAGGTCATTGTAGCCGAAAACAAGACTGCTGGAACGGGTATTTCCGTAGGTTTTTAAATTGGTACTCCGGTAAAAGTCGTTATCCTCTGCACCGGGTACCTCATCGAGATACTTAAGGGCTGTTTTGCCCATACGGTTTTCCGATTCCCCAAATGGAACATAAGTGCCCATATGAGAACCGGTGTCAGATTCGGCATTGATAAAAAAGCTGGCATTCATAATAACAGAAATCATGGTGATTCCAAAAAGGAGAGCCTTTCCGGCGGCCATCGGAACCCGGAGCTTATCGTGATTAAGAAGCAGAATAATTACAAGAGTCAGTGCCAGGAGCCCGAAAGAAGCCAAAACTCCACTGAACCGGAACTTGGTGGAGAAGAAAACGATTCCTCCGTAAATCACCGTAATGCCGGTCATAATGAGAAGCTCCGTTCCGGACAGAGAAGGCAGTGTCTCCAGATATTCCGCCAGAATAAAACTGATAAGAACCGCATAAATGTAACACCAACGATTATTTACCCCACTGAATCCGCTGAAAATATAAGCAAAAATCGGAAACAGACAGAAGGTCGTAAATATAAGGAAAAGCGGACGAAGCTCTTTCTGACGTTTTCTGGTAAATAAAAGAACCAGTACCAGAAGAGCAATCGGTGCATATCCAAGCTTTAACCACATTCCGGCTCCGTAGGATGGCGAGATAAAGGAGATAAAGGTATCTGACAGCCATTCCAGCCGGTAAAAAAGAGGCGTGGTACTTAAGAAATCCGACAGGCTTCCGCCGCCGGAGCGGTTGGAGCCCAGATAGCTTCCAAAGGAAGTAAACAGGGTGATACATCCCATACAGGCACCGAGGATGTAGCTTCCCACAATAATAAGTCCTCTGGTGAAAAATGTCTTAAAATTCCGGTACTCTTTTGTACATAAAATACGAACCACAAAATAAATCCCCAGCGCAATGGTGTTCATATAAAGGAAATAATAGGAACACAGCAGGGACAGAGCCGTAAAGACGGTCAGCATATACCATTTCTTTTTCGAGATAAGCTGCTCCATGGCAACCACAAGAATCGGCAGAAGAATCAGTGGCGTGAGAAACTGTCCGTGTTTTGTACCGGCATAAACGGCATAGCCGGAAAAGGTGTAGACCATGCTGACGGTATATGTGGCAAAAAGCGACTTTTTAAAATAAAGAAGCATGGCAGACATACTGATACCGGCAAGGAAAAACCGGAGCACAATCATCAGAGTGTAGGCAAGCTCAATCTGTGAAGGCTTAAATAAAAGATACAGCCAGTAAATCGGGTCGTAGCTGATGGCAACCGTAGCACCCAGACCACTGGAAAAATCATATTGCGTAAAATCAAAATTACCGGAAAATAAATCCTTCAAAACGGAAGGAATGTATTCCATAAAACGGTAAATCTTCGGAACATACTGTCCTAGCCCGTCCACAGCCCAAATCAGGGTTGTCCGCTGTTCTACATATGGAATAAAGATGAAGCAGGCAATGATAAAGAATAAAATGCAGTATCCTGCATAATATAACAAAAGCTCGAAGGCACGGCTTTCGGATTTCTTTTTAACCACCGCCTGATACAGGGTAAAAATCCGCTGTCCTGCCTTCTGACAGCCGCTTTCCAGGCGCTTCCAGAAAGAAAGGAAAAGGACGCTGAAAAGCACAGCGACATAGCCGCATACCATGCCCAGAAGAACGATAGCCATATTTTTCTGATGAAGCAAACCGGAAAATCCGCCCAATAATACGGCCGCCCCGTTAAAAATAAGGATGCGCTTATCAAAAAGCCCGTTAAAAAAGCCTCTGGTCAGGGCAATTCCGGCCAGAAATGCAAAAAGATAGTGGGCAATCGGTACGGCATAAAGGACATCACTGCCGATAAGGACTCCGACCGGGCCGTAACCGAGCAATCTCTCCGGAATCAGCGCAGTGGCAGCCCCGACAATGCCGACGAAAAGAAAGGGGACCGGTTTGCGAACACAGGTATCCACATATGGCATAAAAAATGCACAGAGTAAAAACAATACACTTAAGGACAGGAAAATAGCAGCAAGCTCCGGAATCCGGTTCAGAGAAAGCAAATCCTTAATCGTGGAAAAAACTGCCCGGTGTCCGATGAGAATTTCCCGGCAGGCTCCCACAAAATAAAAGCAAAGAATACAGAAAAGTGCTTTCGTCAGTGTTTTTTTACGATAATCCGGCTGTGAGCTGTCCCGGGAACCGAGAAGCAAACCGGCAGCAAAAAAGATTACCGGAGCATACACCGCTTTTGCACAGCTTGTAAGCAGTGTAAAAATCCTGGAGCCGTGGTTGAGAAAAGTAAGAATCTTCATACAGAAAAAAACAAGGAAAGAAAGCACAAACAGCTCTCTTGCCCATAAATCAGTTCCGCTTTGCCCGGCGGGAAGCTTTGGGAAAGATTCTTTGCGCTGGTTTTGTAGATTCATAATATATCCTCCTGAAAAAGTAAAAATGTGCGGGTATTTTTATGCTATATAAAACCCCATAGAGTTAACGTTGAAACATAAGAATGTAAT
>JALEIY010000026.1 GCA_022769785.1 Eubacterium sp. | reverse complement strand
AAGGCTTCCTTTCGTAAAATATGAGATCAGAGCCGGACGATAAGCCGGGTTATGTCGTGAATGATCATCTATCTAATTCTGCCGTTACCGACAGACTTAAGCGACCCACCTGAAAACAATCCGGGCCAGATTATCGTTTTCTTTTCGGTCTTGCTTCGAGTGGGGTTTACATGGCATCTCCTGTTACCAGAAGATCGGTGGGCTCTTACCCCGCCTTTCCACCCTTACTGGAAAACCAGCGGTATATCTCTGTTGCACTTTCCTTGGAGTCACCTCCACCGGACGTTATCCGGCACCCTGCCCTGTGAAGCCCGGACTTTCCTCTCCCGAAGCCTTTCGGCATGGACGGGAGCGATCATTTATCCGACTCTGAATCCACGTTATTCTAGCAAAGACCAATGTAAAAGTCAAGGTAAGAACTTCTTAAGGACTTTTTTGGGGTAAATGTGGTATCATATTGGTAAAATGCACAAGAATAAATGAGGTGAATTTCATGGAAAATAATGCAAGTATTCTGGTAGTGGATGATGACAGAGAAATCGCGGATTTAGTAGAGATTTATCTGGTTAATGACGGATATAAGGTATTAAAGGCAGCGGACGGAGAACAGTGTCTGTCCATGTTAAAGGAGCATCCGGAGATTCGGATGTTGATTCTTGATATTATGATGCCCGGCATTGATGGGCTGGAGGTCTGCAGAACCATTCGAAAGACCAGTAATATTCCGATTCTGCTTCTGTCTGCGAAAGCAGAAGATATGGACAAGATTGTCGGATTCGGAACCGGGGCAGATGATTATCTGACCAAGCCATTCCATCCATTAGAGCTTCTTGCCAGGGTGAAGTCTCAGATGAAGAGATATACCGCCATTCAGCCTGCCGGTGAAGAAACAGAAGTGAAAAAAGAAGAGATAGAGATTCAGAATCTGAGCATTAACCGGGCAGCGCATGTGGTGAAAAAGAACGGAAAAGAAATTGCTCTGACACCGATAGAATTTGATATCCTGTATTTGCTTGCCTCCAACCGGGACAGAGTATTCAGCACCGATGAGATTTTTGAAAGAGTCTGGAACGAAAAGGTCTATGAGGTGAACAATACCGTCATGGTCCATATTCGTAGGCTGCGGGAAAAAATAGAAGACAATTCCAGAAGCCCGAAGATTCTGAAGACCGTATGGGGGGTAGGATACAAAATTGAAAGTTAGACGTTTTAAAAGCTTCCGTTTTAAGATGGCCATGTATATGTTTCTGAGTGTACTGGCCACTCTGGTTACGGAGGGTATTATTTTTATGGGAATCTATCTCTATGAAACAGAGATTATTGCCGGCGAATACAAAAAAGTGTGGGGGACAGCCGGTCAGGGTGCCATGTCTGTCCAGAATTTTACACTTTCCCAGTCAACGGCGCTTGATGTATTCGTCATAATGATATTTACGGTTTTACTGCTTCTGATGTATTTTATTCTGATTTCTCACAGCTTTGTGACCTATGTCAGAGAGATTATCAGCGGAATTGAGCGCATGAAAAACGGAGATTTTACCGAAGAGATTCCCGTGCGCGGAGAAGATGAATTTTCAGAAATCGCAGATTCGATTAATGAAATGAGCCGGAATCTATCTCAGAATATGGAGAGCCAGAAGGTAGCAGAGAGGACTAAGGACGAGCTCATTACCAACGTGGCTCATGATTTGCGTACGCCGCTCACCTCGATTCTCGGGTATCTGGATTTGCTGACACAGGGGGACTTCCTGACGGATGACCAGAGACAGAAATATTTAAGCATCGTTTCCAACAAAGCAAGGCAGCTGGAAACCCTGGTAAAGGATTTATTTGATTACACCCGTTACGATAAGGATAAAGTCAAGATTAAAAAAGAGATTCTCGACCTGAATCTTTTTATGCCGCAGATTGTGGATGAATTTTATCCGAGTTTTGTGGATAACCAGCTGGAATGCCGTACGGATTTTTATGATGGAGCGCTTAATATAGAGGGAAATGGAGAGTTATTGGCCAGAGCGATTGGTAATCTGATGTCCAACGCCATAAAATACGGCGCAGAAGGAAAGCTTGTGGAAGTAAAGACCGGACGGATGGATAAAATGGCCTTTGTTGCTGTAATAAATTACGGAAAGATTATTCCGGAAGAGGATTTGGATAAAATATTTGACAAGTTTTATCGGGTGGAATCCTCCCGTTCCTTAAAGACCGGTGGAACCGGACTTGGACTTGCCATTGCCAAAAATATTGTGACTCTGCATGACGGAAAAATCTGGGCGACCAGCGATGAATCAGGTACCAGATTTCAGATTGAATTGCCGGAGGTAAGGCCGCACCGGTAAAGATGCTTCTTAAGAAAAAGAGGAAGAGGAAATGTTAAATGACCTGTTTCGTACTTACAAAAAAATAATAACCATTATCCTGATCCTTCTTTGTATGGTCGTATTCTGGTTTTTTGGCTGTCACAGGCAAAATGAGACAAAAAGGCAGACCAGCCAGTGGGACCGGATTGCCCTTAACAACGGCGAAGGCCAGAAATACCGCTTCCAGACAGACAATGTAGAGGGAACGGTAGTATTCGGAACCAGAGGGTATCTGGTAAAGGACAGAAGTCTTCCGGTAACGGTGAATATTACCAGCAAAGGGAAAAAGGGATTTACCGGAACCCTCAAAGTAACGTTGCCCGGTGAATCAGGAAAAAGCGTTGCTTATCAGTCGGCGGTTCGATGCAAAAATGGCGTCACCAGCAAAGTGGTGCTTGAGGTGCCGCAGCTTGGAAATGCCTCCTTTTTCTGCTTTGAAATCATTGACCAGTACGGGGCGGTGGAAATCTCTGAAATGATTACCGATGATGCCGTTAAGACGGAAGAGGGAGAACTGAGTACGGGTTCTTCGAGGGTATGTATCGGGGTAATGAGCTGGAAATATGCAGATTATTCTCCGTTAAACGGGATGAAGCTCCGTACCGATGAAGAAGAATATGAGATTGCCCTCGTGAGGCTGACGAAAGATACCTTCCCTTCCCAGGTGGAGGGGCTGCGCGCGTTATCCGGCATCATTATAGACGATTATCCGACAGACAGTCTGAATGGGATGCAAAGAGAATGCCTGAAAAAGTGGGTAAAAGAAGAAGGAGGGGCGCTGCTCCTCGGTACCGGAGAAAATGCGAAAACTGTTTTAAAGGGGCTTTCGGGTATCGTTTGTCCGAATGTAAAAGAGCAGTCTGAAACAGATATTTCCGTTTACGATGAAGGCTCCCTGCTGGGAAATGTTATGGTGGCAACGGCCAGCCTTGTTTTTTCGGAAAAAGAAAACTGGGAAAAGGTCGGCTCATTTGTGCCGGCATGCCGTTATATGTGCAGTTACGGAAAGGGATTTGTCAATGTGCTGACCTACAGCCTTACTGACAAAAGTCTTTTGCAGTGGACCGGAAGAGAGCAGATGATGAAAACCCTCTTTACGGAATTTCTGAATCTGGATAAAGAGGAATCGGAGATAAATGAAATCAGCCTCTGGTATATTAAAAAAGCGTTATATGCCTTTTTAAATTCGCAGCTTCCAAATACATTTTCCTATGGACTGTTTTTTATCATATATCTGGCGGCCCTTGGGATTTTTGCCTACTATCTTCCAAGACATATGAAAAAAAGAGAGTATATCTGGTTTGTCATTCCGGCAATCTCCATATTTTTTACCGTATGTATGCTGGTTCGGGCAGTGGGGGTAACCGGAGAAAACAGCAGCTCTTTTTCTGCGCTCCGCGTGGTAGACAGTGCAAGCAATCAGTGCGATATCTATTTTCTTTATCAGAACGAT
>JALEIY010000013.1 GCA_022769785.1 Eubacterium sp. | reverse complement strand
AATGACCGGCCCCGCAAATGCGGCCAGAAGAATTTTGATAAAGTCTCCCGGAAGATAAGGAATGACTCCTGCCCAAAGCGCCTGTGAGAAAGAAAGATTTGCCACATAAGAAAGCCAGAAGGTTCCCAGAAGATAGGCAACAACTGTTCCAAGCATCAGTCCGAGGATAATGAGAAATTTGTTTGTTGTTTTCTCAAAAACCAGTCCGCAGATGGCGGCCATAAAAATGAAGCCAATCAGATAACCGCCGGTTGGCCCCATGAGCTTTCCAAATCCCGAGCTGAAGCCGGAAAAAACAGGAAGCCCTGCCAGCCCGATAAGGAAATAGACCAGATAGCTTATGGTACCCAGCTTCCATCCCAGAAGGCAGACGGTAAAATAGATGGCCAGATTCGTCAGAGTAATTGGAACGGGACTGATTGGAATCGGAATCGATAGAGGCCCCAGTACGCAGGTTGCGGCGGCCATAATTGCAGCCACGGTCATCTGGGAGGTGGTTATTTTTCTGTGATTTTCTTTTTGCATAATGTACCCCTTTCGTATTTTCATACTAAAAAGTAAAATGTTATCGTAATTTTCCAGGCGGGTCAGAAAGAAGAAAATGTCTCCTTGCCCGGCGCAGGTATAAAATCATTGCTTATTTTGACACATAAGGGTATCATAATAGCAATGACAAAATACGGATGTATTATAAAAGCATAGAGAGACATTGTCAACCAAAAAATGATAAATGGGTTGACAATATATTGCGACCGTAAAAGACGATAAGTCAGGAGGCTATATTTATGGAAGAAAGAAGAATGACAACCTGGAAAATGGAAGAGATGGCGTGTCCAAGATGCGGAAAAAAACACAGCATTAAAAAATATGAAATTATTAACGCGTTAGAAAAGCCGGATATCAAGCAGGATATTCTGCAAAACAGGATATTTTATTTTCAGTGTGATGAGTGCAAACTGATGGCACCGTTAACCTATCCTTCTTTTTATCTGGACAGCAAAAAGAAACTGATGATTCTGCTGGCACCTGTAATTGAAAACGAAGAAAAGGAGCTTATGAATCAGTGGAAAAAGGAAAAAGGCTTCCGGAAAAGATGGGTGGACAATATCAATGATTTGAAAGAAAAGATTATGATTGCCGAAAACCATCTGGATGACAGGGTGATTGAGCTTGTGAAGGTAGAGTATCTTCGTCAGCTTGAAAAAGAAATGAAGGACGATACGCTGATGAATATTCTTTTTGATTACAGCGGCAATGAATACTGTTTTGTGGTCTTTTTTGAGAAAAAAGGAATCGGCAAAATCCCGATGTCTCTGGATTTTTACCGGCAGACAGAAAGCAGATATGTCCGTCAGCTCACCGCCCGCTCCGGTGATGATTTTGAAAAAATCGATGTGGAATGGGCGGGAAATATCATATTAAACAGGCAGTAGATTTTATTCAAACTGCTGACAGACCGCCTCTTCAAGAAGTCTGCATATGGCGGGAGTGACGCCGGTAAAAAAAGAAAACAGAACCGGCATGCTTCTTAAATGTACATCAATCGCCGCATATCGCTCCATTTTGTCACAAAATACGTGAATGCCGGAATGAATGATTTTTATGATAAATTCCGGAGAGTATGTATCAGAAAGCTCGTTTTTCACATTCCCTGCGGCAGCGATAATCATCAAATCCAGTTCGTTGTCTGAGGGGGGAGAAGAAGGCGGCGAGGCCTGCAGCATGGAACGGTAAAAATCCATCCGGATTCGGTCCTCCGGTTGCCCGTAACGTTTTGTAGTAAGAAAATAACGGCATATCTCGAAATATTCTTCGATCACTTCTTTTTGCAGATGTGATAATAGTAAATCAGAGTACATAATCTGGTCTCCTTCCTTTTGTGTCTGATTTTGTATTATCCGGTCAGAAAAGTGTATACGACTGATCCTGTAAAAATGATACCGTATGTTATAATTTTTTTATAGAATTAATCTGTCCAAAAGAAGATGGATTTTTGGACAAAGCGTCCGACAAGAAGGAGGAAAAAGTTTGTTTCGGGAAAATATCGGAGAGAATCTGCGGAATCTGAGAAAACAGTATGCGGGACTCAGTGTGGCAAAAGTGGTGGACAAAATCAATGAGAGCGGATATGAGGTGTCTGCCGATACCTATTATAAATGGGAAAGAGGGACAAGAAAGCCGCCCTGTGAAGCGGTTCCGTACATAGCGCAGGCACTGGGAACCACGGAAGGAATGATTTTTCATCTCCATGAAAGGCAGGAAGAACTAGCTTTTCTGGAGAAAAAAGGAATGTCGGAGAAAAGTAAGCGTTTCCCGCCGGAAATCGCAGACATCCTGCAAAATGTCAGGGGACGAATTGATGTGGATGTCTGTTTCATTTTTTTTCTGGCGGGAATGTGTGCGGCCCTGGATAACGAAGACCGGTCTTTTGTTACAACGCTGCTTTCTCATTTATATGAAAGCGGGCAAGGGAGTAATCAGTGATTGTACCCCTTTTTCTTATATTGTCAATAAAACGGCAGCAGATTATTACCTGGTTTTTATAAAAAAATGTTCTTGCATCTGCATATTAGCTGTGATATAATGAGAAAGCTGTTTCAAAAGACAATAATTGATGGCTACCATCAATAATAGATGAATAATATAGCAGGAGAGGTGAAAGAGATGCGCGAAGGAATCCATCCAAATTACTATCAGGCAAAGGTTGTATGCAACTGTGGTAATGAGTTCGTTACCGGTTCAACCAAAGAAGATATCCATGTAGAAATTTGTTCAAAATGTCATTCATTCTACACAGGTCAGCAGAAAGCTGCTAAGGCTCGTGGACGTATTGATAAGTTCAATCGTAAGTATGGCATGACTCAGAATTAATAACCGACAGGTTTTCTACCGGGCGGCGGCGCTGGCATCATGATGTGTTATCGTGATAGCGGCGTCGTCGCCTGATTTTCTATAAGGAGTTTTTGGAGAATCTGGAGATTCCTGTAGAAAAGTATTTCTGTGGAGGTATTTCATTGAAAAAAATAACAATCGGAGGACAGGCCGTGATGGAAGGCGTTATGATGAGAAATAAAAACGCCTATGCGGTGGCTGTCCGCAGACCGGATCATGAGATAGAAGTAAAGAAGGGAACCAGCGAAAGTATTGCGGACCGCCATGCCATATGCCAGCTGCCGATTATCCGCGGTGTGGTCAGCTTTGTGGAATCTCTGACGGTCGGCATGAAAACATTATCCTATTCCTCCTCCTTTTATGAAGAAGAGGAAGAACCGGGGAAAACAGAGCAGTTTCTGAACCGTATTTTCGGAGACAAAACAGACAGTGTTCTTATGGGAGTCACCATGGTTCTTTCGGTGATTCTGGCAGTCGGTATTTTTATGGCCCTGCCATTTGTGCTGTCCAATCTCCTGCGGAAGGTCATTTCTTCTTATACCGTTCGGACGCTCATTGAAGGCGTAATCCGTGTGGCCATTTTTCTGATATACATTTTACTGATTTCCAGAATGGAAGATATCCGCCGGGTATTCATGTATCATGGGGCGGAACATAAAACGATTAACTGCCTGGAGCACGGAGAAGACCTGACACCGGAAAATGTCAAAAAGTATTCCCGGTTTCACAAGCGCTGCGGAACCAGCTTTATGCTGATTGTTATGATTGTGAGTATTGTGGTGTTTTTGTTTATCCGCGTGGATAATTTCGGTCTTCGTCTGCTGCTTCGTCTGCTTCTGGTGCCGGTGGTGGCGGGAATCTCCTTTGAGTTTATCCGTCTGGCGGGCAAGAGTAATTCCCGGCTTGTTTGTATGTTAAGCCGTCCGGGAATGGCGCTGCAGTATTTTACCACAAAAGAGCCGGATGAGGATATGATTGAGGTGGCAATCGCTTCCGTGGAAGGTGTTATGGACTGGAAATCGTATCTGGAAGCCATGCGTAACGGTGAGCTGGAGGATTAAAATGACAGCGAGGGAAATGCTGCTTTATGTGGGCGAGCGCCTGAAAAAAGCAGGGATTGAAGAATATCAATATGAAAGCAGGGCATTTCTGGAGTGGATTTTCGGAATTAACCGGTCAGATTATTATATGAATCCGGAGGTGCTGTTGCCGGAAGAAAAAATAAATGAGTTGGAAGAAAAGCTTAGCGCCAGGGAAAAGCGGGTTCCCCTTCAGTATCTTATGGGAACCTGTGAATTTATGGGTTATTCCTTTCAGGTGGATGAGAGAGTCCTGATTCCGAGGCAGGATACCGAGTGCCTGGTGGAAGAGGCAATTTCGTTGCTTTCTGATTGCCCGAAGCCAAAGGTGCTTGATTTGTGCTGCGGAAGCGGCTGTATCGGAATCAGCATAAAAAAACTGCGTCCGGATGCTGAGGTAACACTTTCGGATCTTTCCGGGGATGCGCTGGCCGTTGCCGGAGCCAATGCGAAAAACCTGGGAGCAGAAGTTCGGCTGCTGCAGGGGGATTTGTTTGAAAAAATATCCGATTCCTTTGATTGTATTGTGTCTAATCCGCCGTACATTCCTTCGGAAACCATCGAAGGGTTAATGCCGGAGGTGCGGGATTATGAGCCACGAATGGCATTAGACGGAGCCGGAGACGGTCTGTTCTTTTATAAACGGATTGCAAAGGAGGCACCATCCCGTCTGAAACCGGGAGGATGGCTTTTAATGGAAATCGGAATGGAGCAGGGGGAAAGCCTTTGCCATATTTTAAAAGGAGGGGAGTTCGCTCCCGCAAAAGTGAAAAAAGATCTGGCGGGGCTTGACCGTATTGTCACTGCCCGGCGTCTGTAAAAAGAAACAGGAGGTAAAAAAATGTTTGACAAGCTGGAAGATTTGGTGAAACGGCTGGAAGAGGTTATGGAAGAACTTAGCAATCCTGAAGTTGTCAATGACCAGGATAAGTTTCGTGTCCTCATGAAAGAACAGAATGAGCTGACACCAATCGTAGAGAAGTATAATGAATATAAAGATGCAAAGCAGACCATTGAAGAGAGCGTGGAAATGCTCGAGTCGGAAAATGACGAAGAGATGCGGGAGATGCTCAAAGAGGAGCTTTCCGATGCCAAGGCACAGGTGGCAAAATGTGAGGATGAGTTAAAGATTCTTCTTCTGCCGAAGGACCCGAACGATGAAAAGAACGTTATCGTGGAAATCCGTGCCGGAGCCGGCGGCGATGAGGCTGCGCTGTTTGCGGCGGAAATTTACCGTATGTACAAAAACTATGCGGAGTCAAGACGCTGGAAAACAGAGTTTATTGATGTGAATGAAAACGGAATCGGAGGCTTTAAAGAGGTTTCCTTTATGATTAACGGACAGGGTGCCTACTCCCGTCTGAAATACGAAAGTGGGGTACACCGTGTACAGCGTATTCCGGCGACAGAGTCCGGCGGACGAATTCATACTTCAACCATTACGGTGGCAATTATGCCGGAGGCGGAAGAAGTGGATGTACAGCTTGACATGAACGACTGTCGTTTCGATGTGTTCCGTGCGTCCGGTAACGGCGGTCAGTGTGTCAATACCACAGACTCTGCCGTTCGTCTTACCCATATTCCGACGGGTATCGTGATTTCCTGTCAGGATGAGAAATCACAGCTTAAAAATAAAGATAAAGCCATCAAGGTGCTTCGTTCCCGTCTTTACGAGCTGGAGATGGCAAAAGCGCATGATGCGGAGGCAGAGCTTCGAAAGAGCCAGATTGGTACCGGAGACAGAGCGGAGAAGATTCGTACCTATAACTTCCCGCAGGGTCGTGTGACAGACCACCGTATCAAGCTGACACTTCACCGTCTGGACAGTATTTTAAACGGAGATTTAGATGAAGTTATTGACAGCCTGACCGCAGCTGACCAGGCAGCAAAGCTGAGTAAATTACAGGAGATGCAGGGCTAAAATGAAAGCATGGAAAAATAATATCCGAAGCGTAGTTCCCTACGTTCCGGGAGAGCAGCCAAAAAGCAGCAATACTATCAAATTAAACACCAATGAGAATCCGTACCCGCCGTCCCCGAAGGTGATGGAGCTTTGCAGCCGTATCGATGATTTGCGGCTTTATCCGGACCCGGAAGCGGGAAAGCTGGTGGAGGCACTGGCTGCCTATAAGGGACTTGACAGAAATCAGGTATTTGTCGGGGTAGGCTCCGATGATGTACTTGCCATGGCATTTCTGACCTTTTTTAACAGTGACAGACCAATTCTTTTTCCGGATATCACCTATTCATTTTATGATGTCTGGGCGGAGCTTTTTCGGATTCCTTATGAGACCAGACCGTTGGATGATAATTTTTTCATCCGGAAAGAGGATTATTACGGAGAAAACGGCGGAGTGATTTTCCCGAACCCCAATGCACCGACCGGAGTGCTGATGCCGCTTTCTGAGATTTGCGATATTCTTGACCACAATCAGGATGTCATTGTCATTGTGGATGAGGCGTACATTGATTTTGGGGGAGTGAGCGCTCTCAGTCTTTTATCCTCCTACGAGAATCTTCTGATTGTGCAGACCTTTTCCAAATCCCGTTCCATGGCGGGAATGCGTATCGGCTATGCCATGGGAAGCCCGGAGCTTATCAAAGCGATGAACGATGTAAAATATTCCTTTAATTCCTACACTATGAATCGACCTTCGATTCTGCTGGGAGCTGCTTCCATCGAAGATGAAGAATATTTTCAGGAGACAACACAGAAAATTATCCACACAAGAGAATGGGTGAAGGAAGAACTCAGGGATCTGGGATTTGTGTTCCCGGATTCTGCGGCAAACTTTATCTTTGCCTCTCATAAAACCGTGCCTGCGAAGGAGATTTTTGAGGCGGCTCGGGCGGAGAATATTTATGTGAGATATTTTGCCCGGGAACGGATTGATAACTATCTACGGATTACCATCGGAACCGATGAGGAAATGAAAGCATTGATTGATTTCCTCAAAAGATTTTTGAATTCGGCCCGCTGAATCAGAAAAATTTATAGCTTTTCGCAAAGAAATATTGTACAATATTCCTATATGGCTGATGCCGTTTACGAGCGAGGAGGATTACTATGAAGAAGATTTTATTTGCTGCTTCTGAGTGTGTTCCGTTTATGAAGACAGTAGGACTGGCAGATGTTGTGGGGGCACTTCCGAAAGAATTTGATAAAAACGAGTGGGATGTTCGGGTAATTATGCCGAATTACCGGGCGATTCCGGATAAATTCCGTAATTCCTTCCAGTACATCACACATTTTTATATGGGTACCGGCCCTTACGTGCAGAATGCCCACGTGGGTATCATGAAGTATGAGTATGAAGGGATTACCTATTATTTCATTGACAACCTGGATTATTTCGGAGGAGAAAAGCCTTATTCGGATGCGAGAACCGATGTAGAGAAGTTTATTTTCTTCTGTAAGGCAGTTCTTTCTGTTCTGCCGGTGATTGATTTTAAACCGGATCTGATTCACTGTCATGACTGGCAGACTGGTTTTATTCCGGTTTATCTTAAGACGGAGTTTGCAGCCAATCCGTTTTTCTGGGATATCCGGACGATGATGACGATACATAATCTTCGTTTCCAGGGTATCTGGGATATGAAAACTATTAAAGGACTGTCCGGACTTCCGGATTCCCTCTTCACAACGGATAAGCTGGAGTTTAAGAAAGATGCCAATATGTTAAAGGGCGGACTGGTTTATGCCGACTTTATCACAACGGTGAGCAATACTTATGCCAATGAGATTCAGACGGATTATTACGGTGAAGGGCTGAACGGTCTGCTGAGCGCAAGGAATCAGAGCCTTTTCGGTATTGTAAACGGTGTGGATTACAGCCTTTATGACCCGAAAACCGATAAAGCGATTTATGAGAATTATGATGTCCGCAGCAGTAAAAAGGGTAAAGCTGCCAACAAAGCGGCGCTGCAGGAAGCGTTGGGTCTCGAAGTGGACCCGGACAAGTATCTTATCGGACTGATTTCCAGACTGACTGACCAGAAGGGTCTGGATTTGATTCAGTATGGTATGGAGCGCATCATTGATGAGAATACACAGCTTGTCGTTATCGGAACCGGTGAACAAAAGTATGAGGATATGTTCCGTTACTATGCTTCCCGTTATCCGGACCGGGTATCTGCCAATATTCTGTATTCAGATGACCTTGCCCATAAGCTCTATGCGGCAGCAGATGCTTTCCTGATGCCGTCCCTGTTTGAGCCTTGCGGTCTGACCCAGATTATTGCCTTCCATTATGGTACCGTGCCGATTGTCCGTGAGACCGGCGGTCTGAAGGACACTGTGGAAGCCCTGAATGAGTTTGAGGATACCGGTGATGGATTCTCCTTCGTCAACTATAACGGAGATGAGTTAATCAACACCGTAAACTACAGCAAATATATCTATTTCGAGCAGAAGGGTCTCTGGAGAAACATGGTCAAGAGAGGTATGAAAAAGGATCTCTCCTGGGGCGTTTCCAAGAAAAAATATGAAGAATTATATAATACCCTGATTGGAAGATAAGAGCAGTCTTTCCAGAAGCTTTTTGAGACAATATTTATAATCGATTTTTTGTACCGCATTTTGTGCTGTAACCGGCCAGGTGCGGTACAGTTTTTTTCCGGTATAAAGGGAAACGGTTCCCAGAGTCTCTCCTTTTTCTATCGGTGCATCCAGCAAAGCGGGCAGGTCAGTAACACAGGTGATTTCTTCCTCTTTTCCGGCTAAAAGGGTGACTGAGTCCGGTACGGAAAGCCGGCAGGAGGAAGTCTGACCGTCAATGACCGGAAGGCGTGCTGGTAATTCGCCGGATAAAGAGACGGTGCGTGGCTCAAATTCCTCCAGTCCGTATTCCATCAGTTTTTTCGTGTCTTTCCATTTCCAGGAGCGATTGGGATACCAGCCGCTTCCGAGAACAACGGAGATAAGCAGGCGGTCCTCTTTTTCCACGGCACCGACAAAGCAGTATCCGGCTCCGGAGGTGTATCCGGTTTTTACGCCGATGGCATCCGGAAAGGAGGTTAAAAACGCATCCTTGTTGGACAGAGAGTAGAGGCGTCCGCTGTTTAGTTCTTTTATGGAATAAGAAGGCTCGCGGATAATACTTCGAAACTGTTTGTTTTGCAGGGCGTGGCAGGTCAGGATGGCCAAATCGGAGCTGGTGGTATAATGATTTTTACTGTCCAGCCCGTTGGGTGTTTCAAAGGAGGTATGATAGCAGCCGTAGTTTCGGGCCTGCTGTGTCATTTCTTCACAAAAGCTCTCTACAGAGCCGCTGATGTGTTCCGCTACGGCAATGGCAGCGTCGTTGTAGGATTCCAGCATCAGGGCATAAAGAAGGTCGGACAGGAGAAAACGGTCACCGGCACGGGCCCCGAGATGAACTTTGGGGGCGGCAGAGGCATTTTCGGAGAATGTAACAATATCAGACAGGTTTCCCTGTTCCAGAGCGTACAGACAGGTCATGATTTTTGTGGTGCTCGCCATGGGGAGCTTTTCATTTTCATTCTTTCCGAACAGAATCCGCTGATTCTTTCCGTCCATTAACACGGCAGATTTTGCATAAAGAGCAAAGGGACTTTCCGAAGCCAGGGTATTTGTGGTATTATAAAGAAAACAGGAAAAAAATATCAGAAACGCGCAGAAAACGGAAGCAAATCGTCGCAAGAACATTCTCCTCTGAATGGGATTGTTTCGATTGTTATTAAAAAATATGCATCGTGAAAAAAATTTATGCTTTTGGATGAAAAGGAGGGAGATACGATGTTTTATCGCTGCAAGAATTGTGGAGGAAATGTTCTTTTTGATCCTGTCAAAAAGAAGATGGTGTGTGACAGCTGCCACAGTGAGGACAGTGGACAACTGATTTCACAGGAGAAGCTGCATATCTGTAATAACTGTGGTGCCCAGCTGGAGCTAAAGGATAATGTTCTGGCAGAGCGCTGTCCGTACTGCAAAACCAGTATTATACTGGAAGACCGGATGGAGGAAGAATATCGGCCGGATTTGGTTGTCCCATTTGCGATTGACCGGCACACGGCTGCACAGAAGCTTCTGGATAATTTTAAAAATAAGCTGTTCCTTCCGGGCAATTTCTGCTCTGCCGCAAGTCTTGAGCATATGGAAGGAATGTATGTGCCGTTTTGGATGTATGACCTTTGTGCTCATGTGGATTTTGAGGGAGAAGGCAAGAAAATCCGTGTCTGGACAGAGGGCGACTATGAATGTACCGAGACAAAATATTACCGGGTATCCAGAGAATTCCAGGCGAATTATGATAAGCTGCCGGTGGATGCTTCTCCGGAAAGAGATGACGGACTGATGGATTTGCTGGAGCCATATGAATACGAAGAGCTTATCGGTTTTGAACCGGAATATCTTTCCGGTTTTTCCGCAGATGTCTGGGAGGAAAGCAAAGAACAGTTAAGACCTAGGGCGGAGCAGAAAGCGAACCGTTTTTCGGAAGAGTACTTACGGGAAATGACCTCCGAGTATGATTCGGTTTCCGCTGATCATGGCGGACATAAAATAATTGAAAATACAGAGAGAGGCACCAGCTATGCCTTCCTTCCGGTTTGGAGATATGTATATGGTTATGGTGGAAAAAATTATGAGTTTTATGTAAATGGTCAGACCGGCAAAACCATCGGAGCGCCGCCGATAAGCAAGGGAAAAGCCTTTGGCATGAGTGCTGCCCTGTTTGCTTCGCTGTTTTTCTGCCTCAGAATGATTTGTTTCTTTTTGGAGGTGCTGTAAATGAAATCTACATATCGTAAAATAATAATAGGAATGGTTGTAATCGGGCTGGTTTTCGGTATTCTTGGATTTGCAATCAAGACGGTCCGTAATGGTAAAATCCACATTTCAGAAAGAACCAATACGGAATGCCTGACTGAAGAAAGAGTGTTTGATGAGGCGGATATTCTGACAGATGAGGAAGAAGAGGGGCTTCGACAGTTAATTGCCGAAAAAGAAAAGGAGTGCGGAGGAGATATCGTATTACTTCTTCTGAATGACCCTTCCGTGGCGGAAATGGCTGATTTGCGGGATTATACGCAGGATTTCTATGACAATAATAAGTTTGGGTGGAATGCACCTGCCGGTAACGGTGTCATTTATGCGGATAACTGGGCGGAAGACAGCAATGGACACAAAAACTGTTGGCTTTGCACGGCCGGAAAAGCGAAGGAGTCCGTTTCTTCCGATGACATTGATGATATTATTGACAAAACCTGTGAGGACGTGAATGATGACCCGTATCATTCTTATCGTCTGATGATTAATCTGGTTGCCCAGGAGATGAGGGGAGGAAAAATATTCCATTTTAATATCAGCTCTTTATGGCCGTTTCTGATTGCTCTGGCGGCAGCAGGTATTTTTGCCGGAGTGAATATTGGACAGAATAAGGGAACTGACACCACAGACAATTCCACTTATGTAAAGAAAAACGGGCTCAGCGTGAACCGAAAAGAGGACCAGTATTTAAGGTCCCATGTAACCAGAAGAAAGATTGAAAAGGATAGTGACAGTGGAAGCGACCTGGGAGGAACCGGTGACTTTGGCGGTGGCGGAGGATATCACTGATGATAGAACAGCGTTTATTGGACGGCATTATGAGCCGGCAGATTTATGAATGGCATCTTGTAAATCATTTTCCCCCGGACGAGGTAAAGCCGTATGCCATTATGGAAAAATGTATGGAGGAAGGACGTTACTTTGTCCATGGGTATTATGAAGAAGGCCGGATTGTCGGCTATACCTTCCTTCTGAAAGAAGGCAAGGATTATCTTTTGGATTATTTTGCCGTATTGGAAGAAATGCGCGGTCTTGGAAAAGGCAGTGAGATTCTGGATATTTTAAAGGCAAGCCTGAAAGAAGGAGAAACGATTTACATCGAGACAGAGCTGCCGGACCCGGACGAACCGGAAATCAGAGCTGTGCAGTTTAAGAGAATTCAGTTTTATATAAGAAACGGAGCACAGGGGGCGGGACTGATGGATTCCGCCTTCGGCGTTCCATACAGAGTCTTTACCCTGGGAGAGAAAAAATACGGGGAAAAAGCCAGAGAGGGTATGGTCAATCTGTACCAATCCATGCTTTCCAAAGAAATGTATGAAAAAAATGTATGGTTTAAACTTGATTGTGAAAACTGATTGTGTTATCGTTTTAAATTGAAGAATATGCAATTTTATTAGTTTGATTATTCAAAATTTGAAGGAGCAGAAAAGATGGCAAATATAATTTCAGATGAAACGATTGAATACGTCGGAATTCTTGCAAAACTGGAGCTTTCCGAGGAAGAGAAGGAGCAGGCAAAAAAGGATATGGCCAATATGCTTGATTATATTGATACCTTAAATGAACTGGATACCAGCGGTGTGGAGCCGATGAGCCATGTTTTTCCGGTGCATAACGTATTCCGGGAGGATGTTGTGACAAACGGGGATACCAGAGAAGAGATTCTTGCCAATGCTCCGGAGAGCAAAGACGGGGCGTTTGTTGTTCCAAGGACATTCGATTAGGAGGCTTTAGTATGGGACTGATGGACTACACAGCCGTTGCGCTGGGAAAAAAGATAAAAGCGGGAGAGGTCACCGTGATGGAAGCGGCCGAAGCTGCCATGGCAGCCATAGAGGCAAAAGAGGATTCCTATCACTGTTATGTGACTATCCGGGATAAGGAAGAAGTGTTAAAACGGGCACAGGAGCTTCAGAAACAGATTGATGACGGTACACTCACAGGACCTCTTGCCGGCGTACCGGTTGCCATAAAGGATAATATGTGTACCGAAGGGCTGCTCACGAGCTGCAGCTCCAAAATCCTTTCCAACTTTGTGCCGCCATATACGGCAGAGGCGGTTCTTAATCTGGAAAAGGCCGGTGCCCTGATTATCGGAAAGACCAATATGGACGAGTTTGCCATGGGAAGTACCACGGAGACTTCCTGGTATGGTCCGACAAAGAACCCGTGGAATCCGGAAAATGTACCGGGTGGCTCTTCGGGTGGCTCTGCGGCAGCAGTGGCAGCGGGAGAGTGCAGCTATGCCCTGGGCTCCGATACGGGCGGCTCCATTCGCCAGCCGTCTTCTTACTGCGGCGTAGTGGGCATGAAACCGACTTACGGTACTGTTTCCCGATATGGTCTGGTGGCATACGGCTCTTCTCTTGACCAGATTGGGCCGATGGCAAAGGACGTGACAGACTGTGCAGTGATTTTGGAAGCAATCGCTTCTTATGACCCGAAGGACAGCACCTCGGTAAAGCGGGAGAGTTACGATTTTGTGTCTGCCCTTAAGGATGATGTAAAAGGCATGAAAATCGGTATCCCGTCCGACTATCTCGGAGAGGGACTGGACGCTGAGGTAAAAGAGGCGATTCTTGCGGCAGCAGAGGTTCTTAAAGAACAGGGAGCCATTGTGGAGCAGTTTGATTTAAGTCTGGTGGAATATGCGATTCCGGCATATTATGTCATCGCATCCGCAGAGGCAAGCTCTAATCTGGCCCGTTTTGAGGGAGTAAAATACGGATATCGGACACCGGAATACACAGACCTTCACAATATGTTTAAAAAGACCCGTTCCGAAGGCTTTGGCCCGGAGGTAAAGAGAAGAATTATGCTGGGCTCTTTCGTGTTAAGCTCCGGTTACTATGATGCCTATTATCTGAAAGCACTTCGGACAAAAGCCTTAATCAAACAGGCCTTTGACCGGGCATTTGAAAAATATGATGTGATTCTCGGACCGGCTGCGCCGACAACGGCACCAAAGCTGGGCGAGAGCCTTTCTGACCCGATTAAAATGTATCTTGGTGATATTTATACAATTTCCGTGAATCTGGCCGGCCTTCCGGGTATCTGCGTTCCTTGCGGAACCGACAAATCCGGACTGCCAATCGGACTTCAGTTAATTGGTGACTGTTTTAAAGAAAATAATATCCTTCGGGCGGCTTATACTTATGAGAAACATCGTGGATTTACTATGGAAGAGCTGGCCGGAAAGGAGGCAGAATAAATGAGCAGACAATATGAAACCGTCATCGGACTGGAAGTCCATGTGGAGCTGGCGACAAAAACAAAGATTTTCTGTGGCTGCAGCACTGCCTTCGGTGGTGCGCCGAATACCCATACCTGTCCGGTCTGTACCGGAATGCCGGGTTCTCTTCCTGTGCTGAATAAACAGGTTGTAGAATATGCGGCAGCAGTGGGTCTGGCTACAAACTGTACCATTACCCGTCATTGTAAATTTGACCGGAAAAACTATTTCTATCCGGATAATCCGCAGAATTACCAGATTTCTCAGCTTTATCTTCCAATCTGCCGCAATGGTCATGTGGACATTGAGGTGAACGGACGAAAAAAAAGCATCGGAATCCATGAGATTCATATGGAGGAGGATGCCGGAAAGCTGGTACATGACCCGTCAACCGGCAATTCTCTGGTAGATTTTAACCGAAGCGGAGTTCCGCTGATTGAGATTGTTTCTG
>JALEIY010000224.1 GCA_022769785.1 Eubacterium sp. | reverse complement strand
TATTTCTGTTTTGATTCAGATATTATGCGTGTTTCTGGGAAAGGTCCTTTATAATAAAACAAAAGAAAGCAGGAGAAAATGTCTGCGATATGCCACCATCTGTTCCAATGCCGGTTTTATGGGAAATCCCGTGGCGGAAGGTGTCTTTGGTTCCATGGGACTGACGTTGGCATCGATTTACCTCATCCCGCTTCGGATTATGATGTGGTCAGAGGGTATCGCCATTTTTACCGATGCGCCGGATAAAAAAGCACTGGTAAAAAAGGTTGCCACCCATCCCTGCATTATTGCCTGCGCCATCGGTATCGTACTGATGCTTACAGGCTGGAGACCGCCTGTTTTTGTGACAGATGTGATTGGCTCCTTAAGCGGATGTAATACGGCAGTATCCATGATGGTCATCGGCATGATTCTGGCAGATGCGGACCCGAGAACCATTTTCGATAAGGAAATACTCTTTTATACCTTGACCCGTCTGGTGATGATTCCGCTTATTGTGTGGGTTCCGTGTCAGCTTCTTCATGTGGATGCACTGGTGACCGGTGTCAGTGTAATTCTGGCAGCCATGCCTGCGGGAGCAACCACATCCATTCTGGCATCAAAATATAACGGAGATGCGGAATTTGCCGTGAAGCTGGTGGTATTTTCCACTGCGGCCTCCCTGATTTCCACACCAATTTGGGGAATGCTGCTTGTGTCATAAGGGCGTTACAAAGGTATTACAAATCAGAAGATTCTGGCGGAATTTTATAAAGAATAATATATTTTGTGACCAAAAACATTCCATTTATGTTTGTGATATAGACAATTTTCAGAGGCTGTGCTATATTTACCTTGAGTTTTTATCTTCTATATTAATGGAAAAAATAAAAAATTAGTATTTATATTTAGTATAATATGAGATATAACTGGAAAGGAAAAGAAGCGATATGGCTGTGATTGATTTCCATACTCATGTTCTTCCGGGGATGGATGATGGCAGCAAAGATGCGGATATGTCGGTGGAGATGTTAAAGATGGCTGCTTTGCAGGGGGTTGATGTAATGATTGCAACCCCGCATTTTTATGCGATGCATCATCGCCCGGAGACCTTCCTGGAAAGAAGGCAGAAAGCATTTTCCAGACTGGAGGGACGTTTGACGGAGCAGATGCCCCGGATTCTTGCAGGAGCGGAGGTTGCCTTTTTTCCCGGTATCAGTCAGGCGAAGAGGCTTGATGAGTTGACCATTGAAGGAACGAATGTGCTGCTTTTGGAGATGCCCTTTTCCGACTGGACGAATCGGGATCTCGAAGAAGTGGGAGAACTGATAAAGACCAGACATTATAAGATTGTTCTGGCTCATCTGGAGCGTTATATGAAGATTTCCGGCAACCGGAAAAGATTTGAAGAGCTTTTTTCGATGCCATTATATGTACAGATTAATGCAGGAAGCTTGACCCGCTGGCAGCAGAAAAGGACACTGGTGAAAATGTTTGAAAAAGGACAGGCTCATTTCCTTGGCAGTGACTGTCACGGAATTACCTATCGAAGCCCGAATCTTTCACAGGGAAGAGAGATACTGGAAAAGAAGCTGGGAGGAGAGTTCCTTCGCAGAATGGATCAGATTGGCAGCAGTCTGCTGCAGTTGGAGGGATAAACAGATGTCTAAGAAAATAACCTATGCCTTATGCGTGCTTTTATTTATTCTGTTAGTTGTTCTTCTTGTATGTGAACGACAGAATCCGGAAGCAGGCAGTGCTTTGTTAAACAGTCTTTTCCGCTAAACGGAGGGATGCGTGTGAAACGAAGGATTTATACAGGCAGAGAAAAAAAGGAAATAACGAAAAAAATCATCTTTTTTATTGCGGTGATAATTATCTTTTTTGCTGCTGTCGCTGTTCTTTCCAAAGTGGCGGAGCAGAGGAAAGCTCCATCATCTGATACGGAAGAAGCTTCGGAAGTGGTGGAGATCCACGGGATAAAATGTACTCCGAAGACCAATATCCGTACCTGGCTTTTTATCGGAGCAGATAAACAGGGCTCTGCGGAAGAAGTGGAAGGTGAGGAGAATCCGGGACAGAGTGATGTTCTCGAGCTGGTTGTTCTTGATAAGACCGCCGGAACCTACACGAGACTTTCGATTAATCGTGATACG
>JALEIY010000121.1 GCA_022769785.1 Eubacterium sp. | reverse complement strand
GAGAAATCTTTTCAATCATATCAGCGATTTTATTCGGATTGGTAATCACGACCTCTTTTGCCTTTTTTTCTCCCAGATAGGCAAACTCCTGAAGCATCTCCTCCGTGGTCCGAAAATAAAGCGGTGCCTGTTTATCCGCATCGTCAAAACCTTTTCCCGCCATCAGAATCCTGCGGTACTGTTCATCCTCCGGATTCAGGAAATGCACATCACAGGTTGCCACCACCGGCTTATGATATTTTTCTCCAAGCTCAACAATTTTCCGGTTATAATTTCTTAAATCTTCTTCAGTCTGTGCATCAAAACGGTCACTTTCCAGCATGAAACGGTTATTGCCGATTGGCTGAATCTCCAGATAGTCATAAAATCGTACCAGTCTTGCAAGTTCTTCTTCGCTCTTTCCTTTTACCACTGCCTGAAAGAGTTCTCCCGCTTCACAGGCGGAGCCTAAAATCAGCCCCTCCCGGTATTTCTGAATAAGACTTTTCGGCATTCTCGGCCTTCGGTTATAATAATCCAGATGAGAGGCCGATACCAGACGATTCAGGTTTACGCGCCCCGTCTCATTTTTTATAAGTATAATTCCGTGATAGGTCATGGATTTTTTAATCAGGTCTGCCGAGAGACTTCCCATTTCATTCAGCTGTGCCACCGTATTTACGCCACGTTCTTCCAGCATCTCCACGAAGCGTAAAAAGACTTCTGCCGTCACCCGGGCATCATCCACCGCCCGGTGATGATGTTCCTGTTTAATCCCCAGATGTTTGCAGACCGTATTGAGTTTAAACCGGTTTAAATCCGTCAGCAAAAGCCGTGCCATCTGCACTGTATCAAGAACGGTAAAATCGCAGGAATATCCCAGTTTCTCTGCTTTTTCCTCAATAAAACTCACATCAAAATCCGCATTGTGGGCTACCAGACTGCAGCCCTCGCAAAATTCCAGAAACTCCGGCAGAATCGTTTCAATTCCAGGGGCATCGGCCACCATGGAATCATCTATACTGGTAAGCTCTGTAATATGCGGCGGTACCGGCCGTCCCGGATTGACAAAAACACTGTAATGGTCTGTCACCTTTCCGGACTGTACCTTCACCGCTCCGATTTCAATAATTTCATCATGAACCGGACTGAATCCTGTAGTTTCCAAATCGAACACCACATAGTCATCCATCAGAGTCTGGTCTTTGGCATTCACCACAAGCTGCTTCAGGTCATCCACAAAATATCCTTCCACACCGTAAATAATCTTGAAAGGATCATCCTTTGACAGACAATGGGCAGCAATCGGAAAAGCCTGCAATACTCCGTGGTCCGTAATGGCAAGGGCCGGATGTCCCCAGCTTTTTGCCGTATTAATGACCTTCTTAATATCCACAACGCTGTCCATATCACTCATTACGGTATGAAGATGGAGCTCCACTCTCTTTTCCAGACTTTTATCCATTCTCTTTTCCGTAAAATCCGGAATGGGTTTTATACCGGAAATAAAGGACAGGGTAATGTCTCTTTCATAGTTATCGTTTTTCGGAACCCCCTTAATTTTATAGAACTTTCCTTCCGCAAACTGCTCAAGGAACTCCGGAAGCTGTTCATTTTTCAGGAAGATTTTTCCTGTAATCGAATCCGTGAAATCCGTAATCGTAAAGCTGACGATGGAGCGCTCCCTTCGAATCTCCCGAATATCTATCGCAATAATTTTACCCCGGATAACCACCTGGCCGATTTCGTCAACAATCTCTTCAATCGGCACCACTTCCCCGTCACAGTCTTTTCCATAAATGATATCCGGGTCTTTCGAACGCCGACGTGAAGCAAACTCCTGTCTTCTTGCCCGTTCCTCAAAGAAATTACCGGAATAATGTACCTTCTTTCCGGACTCTTTTTCTTTGGTCTCCGTTTCTCCTTCCGGTTTTTCGGCTGAGGCTTTCTCAATCTGCTCCATAACCATATCGACTTCCATATTCAGCTTGTACTCTCTTGCCTTATAAAATGCATGTTTGGCATCATCGGTAAAGTTAAAGCCTACCTGAATCTCTTTTCCAAAACGCTTTGCAAATAACTGCTCCAGATACTCTTTCAGAATTCCGGATTTCTTTCTGGCAAGAAAAGAGTCCTCCAGAAGAAGTGTCATAATATTACCCTCAAATCCCCATTCACTGTGAGACATCAGGCTGTATTCCACCTGCCCCATTTTCCGCACTTCATACAAAATACTGTCCCAGTAGTCTTTGGTAAGCTGCTCTAAGGTATAAAGCGGTGACAGGTCATAGCGGTCATCAATTTCCAAAAACAAAGAGGCCTTGCCAAACAACTGCTTTTTCAGGTCATATGCAATTTTATTGATAAGTTTTTTCCCTAGAATATGTTCTCCGCGAAGATATACTACCAATCTGCGCTCCGCCTGTTTCATGACAACCTTTTCCACTGTCATGGACGAAAGAACATAGGACAGATTATCCGGTATAATAAAATCCGGAAACACTTCGGGAAATTTCTGTCTCTCTGTCATGTCTTCTCCTTATTTTTCAATCTTTCATTCATAAGTTGGTATTTTCAGAATAAACTTTATTAAAATATGTATCGGAAGGAATGTTTTTTTTGAGTGCAAAAACAAAAATCATAGTTGTAAAAGCAAAAGAACTGATTTACACAACACTGTTTATCTGCCTCGGCATCATCCTGATCCTCCTGCTGATCTTTATGTTTGCACCCGAGGAAAAAAACATAAACACCAGTGCCGGCATCTATACTCCCGGTGTCTATACTTCCACCATCACTCTGGGAGATACTACTCTGGATGTCGCCGTCTCCGTTGACAAAGATCACATTACCTCTGTCAGCCTGAATCATCTGACTGACAGCGTTACCGCCATGTATCCGCTTCTTCAGCCCTCGCTCCAGGACATCAATGAACAGCTTGGCTCTATCTCTTCCATTGATGAGCTGGAGCTAGACTCCGAAAATAAATACACCGGCCTGATGCTTCAGCAGGCTATCAAAAATGCTTTACAAAAAGCCCGCTCTTAGCCGGTCTCTCATTACAGGCCGGCAGTTTCCTTTAACGCATCCAGTCTTGTCATCCACGCGGATGGGCTGGCATCTGTCGGCATTCGCTAATCTCCCCTCGGAGATACTGCTATGGAACCGACTTTCGGCCCATCCGGCAGACAGGTGCGCTTAAAATGCTGTGCAAAAAATCGCCAGCTGAAGGTACGAAGCC
>JALEIY010000093.1 GCA_022769785.1 Eubacterium sp. | reverse complement strand
ATCTCCCACTTCTTCCAGTGCCTTTTCGGTCTGGAATACCATGTTGTCGGCATCGTTTCTTGCATCAATGGCTTCTTTTTTCTTCTTATCCTGTGCTTCGAATTCTGCAGCTTCTTTTACTGCCTTATCGATATCTTCATCGGACATATTGGAACCGGCTGTGATAGTGATATGCTGTTCTTTTCCTGTTCCCAGATCCTTTGCAGATACATTAACAATACCGTTTGCATCGATATCGAAGGTTACTTCAATCTGAGGTACTCCTCTCTGTGCCGGTGGAATACCATCCAGACGGAACTGTCCAAGAGTTTTGTTATCTCTGGCGAACTGTCTCTCACCCTGTACCACGTGAATATCTACAGCTGTCTGATTATTTTCTGCAGTGGAGAAAATCTGGCTCTTCTTTGTCGGGATTGTTGTGTTACGTTCAATCAGTCTTGTGGCAACTCCACCCATGGTTTCGATGGATAAGGACAATGGAGTAACATCCAGAAGAAGGATATCGCCCGCACCGTCTTCACCGGCCAGCTTACCACCCTGAATGGAAGCACCAAGTGCAACACATTCATCCGGGTTGATACCCTTGAATGGCTCTTTGCCTGTGAGCTGTTTTACTTTATCCTGTACAGCCGGGATTCTTGTGGAACCGCCGACCAGAAGAACTTTACTTAAGTCAGAAGCAGTCAGTCCTGCATCTTTTAAAGCGGTTGTAACCGGTGTAACGGTTCTTTCTACCAGATGAGATGTCAGTTCGTTGAATTTTGCTCTTGACAGGTTCATCTCAAAATGTTTTGGTCCTTCTGAGGTTGCTGTGATAAACGGCAGGTTGATATTGGTTGTTGTGGAGGAAGAAAGCTCTTTCTTTGCTTTTTCTGCAGCTTCTTTAAATCTCTGCATTGCCATCTTATCTCCGGATAAATCCACACCTTCTTTTGCCTTAAAATCATCCAGCATATACTGTGTGATTACATTATCAAAATCATCGCCACCGAGACGGTTATCTCCGGCTGTAGCCAGTACTTCAATAACACCGTCACCGATTTCAATGATAGAAACATCAAATGTACCACCACCTAAATCGTAAACCATGATCTGCTGTTCTTTTTCGTTATCCAGACCATAGGAAAGTGCTGCTGCAGTAGGCTCGTTAATGATACGTTTTACATCCAGTCCGGCAATCTTACCGGCATCTTTTGTTGCCTGTCTCTGTGCGTCATTAAAGTAAGCCGGAACAGTAATTACTGCTTCTGTTACTTTCTCTCCCAGATAATTTTCCGCATCGGATTTTAATTTCTGAAGAATCATTGCGGAAATCTCCTGTGGAGAATATTTCTTATCATCAATTGTTACCTTATAATCGGTACCCATATGACGTTTGATGGAAGAGATTGTTTTATCTGCATTGGTAACTGCCTGACGTTTTGCAGGTTCACCGATTACTCTTTCTCCGTTTTTTGTAAATGCCACAACGGAAGGGGTTGTTCTCATACCTTCTGCATTTGTAATAACAACTGGCTTTCCGCCTTCCATAACTGCTACACATGAGTTTGTTGTACCTAAGTCAATACCAATAATTTTACTCATAATTAATTCCTCCTGTATCTGTCATCCGGATTATTTCATCCCTTATGATTACTATATTATTTATGTCATAGCCTGAAAGGCCGAAGCCCTTCTGACTTTGTCTGTTTAATTTACTACCTTAACCATACTGTGACGAAGTACGGTATCTTTATACATATAACCTTTCTGGAATTCTTCGGCAACCAGGTTCTCTCCCATGTTTTCATCTTCCACGTGCATCACTGCATTGTGGAAATCCGGATTGAACTCTTTCCCTGCCGCATCCATGGCTTTGACGCCAATCTCGTCAAAAACAGTGATAAGCTGCTGGTAAATCTTTATGATTCCCTGTGCAAAAGCACCTTCCTTTTCTTCGTCTGACAGAGCGTCCAGACCTCTTTCAAAATTATCAACTACCGGAAGAAGCTTTCCGAGAACCTCTTTGGCTCCCACATCATACATATGGCTCTGCTCCTTGGCATTTCTCTTTCTGGCATTTTCAAATTCTGCCATAAGACGCTGATATTTGTCTGTCAGCTCAGCTGCCTTGGCTTCACTTTTTTCAAGCTCCATCTCCAGCACCCGTGCTGATTTCTTTTTCTTTTTTCCCTTCGGAGCTTCCTCCTCACCGGAATCTTTTACTTCCTCTTCGGTCGTTGCCTCCTCCGGCGCTTCGCTTTCGGTTTCTTCTGCAGGAGCAGCCTCTTCTTTTATATCTTCCGCTGCTTCCTCAAGGATACTCTCGTCGATTTCTTTTTTATTCTCTTCCACTGAGGTACCACCTTTCTATGATTTATTATTAAAAATCTCGTCAAGATCATCTGTGAGATTCTTCAGGGTACGCACAACCTTGCGGTAATCCATACGTTTCGGACCGATAATACCAATGGTTCCGGTTCCGCCTTCTTCCAACTCATAGGTTGCCGTGACGATGCTGCAGTCTTTAAGAGACTGCACCGGTGTCTCATTACCGATATACACCTGAATGCCATGCTTTTCTTCCTGATTGACTGTATCATCCACCAGCTTTACCAGTGCTTTCTTTTCAACCAGAGTATTCAGCAGAGCAGTTGTATGCTCCGGAGACATCAGTTCCGGATACTTCAGCATATTGGTGGCACCGCTGGTATAAATCTCCATGTCATTCGCTTCGTGAATCGCCTCCACAATACCATTAAATATTCCTTCCAGAATACCGGCGTGCATCCCCGCCTGCACCTTCATGGTGTGAACCAGCTCCAGATTAATATCATTCAGCGTCAGTCCCTGAAGGAAGGAATTAAGTAATATGTTAAGCTTCAGGACTTCGTCATTACTGAGAGGATCCTCAATATTCATCAGAAGATTCTTTACGGTATCATTGCCTACAACGATAACTGCCAGAAGCCGTCTGGTGTCCACCATGGAAAGCTGAATAAACTTAAGCTTTGATTCCTTAATCTGTGGTGTGGTAACCAACGTCGCATAATTGGTGTTGGCCGCCAGCACATCTGCCACATTTTTCAGAACCTCTTCCATACGGTCCATCTTCTGAAGAAGAGCCTGCTGCTCACTTCGCATCTCATTCTCACGGGCCATCATCTCGGTTTCTTTTTCCTCCATCAGACGGTCCACATAATAACGGTATCCCAAATCCGAAGGAATTCTTCCGGCTGATGTATGCGGCTGCAGGATATATCCAAGCTCCTCCAGATCCGCCATCTCATTACGGATGGTCGCTGAACTCAAATGCAAATCCGAATCCCTGGCAATTGTTCTGCTTCCCACCGGTTCGCCGGTCTCCAGATAAGTAGATATAATTGCTTTTAAAATCTTCATCTTACGTTCATCTAAATTCATAACCAGATCCCTTCTTTCTTAGTTATTAGCACTCATTTATGTTGAGTGCTAATATCTTTATCATTAAGTTATCACTATCTCCAATTCTTGTCAAGGGGTATTTTATAAAAAATCCTCAAAAATCCGATTACTCACATCAATCCCCGCATCCGTCAGCTTTAACCGATCTTTCCCAAGAGATAAAAGCCCCATATTGAGATATTTTTGAATAACATCACCATACACCGTCTCCATAGCTTTCCCAAAACGCTTCTCGAATTCCGAAACAGACACTCCCCGCATTTTACGCATGCCAAAAATCATATAGTCCTCCATCAATTCCTTCTGGTCAGGCTCAAAATAGTATTCCC
>JALEIY010000091.1 GCA_022769785.1 Eubacterium sp. | reverse complement strand
TTTGCCCTGGCTGCTTTCTTTTATACGCAGTCAAAAAGCCTTCTGGCCGGCGGGGTTATATTGTTTGGAGGCGGAGGTGCTGTGATTGCGGCTTCAGTTCTGAAACCGGAGCTGTTTGACAACGGACTTTCGAAAATCATTGACTGGTTTTCAGTAACAGACCGTTTTACAGATTTTTGTTCTGGAGTTTTAAATGCCTCTTCTGTGGTTTATTATGTTTCCTTCAGTGCCGTATTTGTATTTCTGACCATATGGGTAACAGAGAAACGCAGATGGAGTTAGGAGGTTCGACATGAAAAATAAATATACAAAAAAAGGATTATTATCGACGACAGCAGTGGCGGTGGTTATTCTCCTGGCAATTGCTGTAAATGTCTGGATTACCGGGAAAAACTACAGTGTAGATGTGACCTCCAATAAGATTTATTCTTTATCAGAACAGACGGAAAGTATTTTAAAGAATCTGGATAAGAAAGTGACGGTTTATGTAATAAACAATGAATCGGATGTCACTGAAGCATACAAAAAAATCTTTAAAAAATATGAGAAGGCATCGGATAAACTGAACTTTTCTTATAAAGACCCGGAGCTGTATCCAAACTTTACCGCTGACTATGTGGATGATACAGAAAATGTTGCCAATGACAGTGTGATTGTAAAATGCGGGAAAAAATACCGTTACATTTCTTCCAATGACTATGTTTCCTATAGCTACAGCAGTGATTATTCCTATACGCAGGCAAGCTCTCTGGAACTGGAAAGTCTTTTGACAGAAGCCATAAATTATGTGACGGAAGAAAAAACACCGGTAATTTATACACTGACCGGACATGCAGAAAAACAGCTTACAACCAGCGTGACAAGCAGTTTTGAGAAAGATAATTATGCCGTAAAGGATTTGAACCTTCTTTCGGAAGATGCAGTCCCGGAGGACTGTGAGATTCTCATGATTTACGGTGCTGCCAAAGACATTACAAAAGAAGAACTGAAAAAAATCCAAAGCTATATGGCAGACGGTGGGAAAATGTATGTTTTCTTAAATGCCGGTGCGGATAATCTGGAACGGCTTTCTTCTTTATTAAAAGAATATCGGCTGGACATTCAGTCGGGAATCGTGGTAGAAGGAGACAGCAGCCGTTATATTCAGAGTCCGGCATACCTTCTTCCGGAGATACAAATCTCTGATGTAACTGAGTCACAGTACAATGCCAATGTATATATTCTGGCACCGAGTGTAAAAGGAATCAAAGAAATCGAGACAGATGGGGAAGAGGATACCTGGACGGTTACCTCGCTCTTAACAACCAGTGACAGTGCTTATTCCAAAGTAGATACTTCTTCTTCCGTCATTGAGAAAGAAAAAAATGATATTGACGGGCCGTTTGATGTAGCCACGCTGGTATCGGATGAAAGCGGTGGACGTCTGATTGTGACGGGATGCGATAATATGCTGGAAGAATCCATTGACAGTAATGTAGGAGGAGCCAATACAGACTTTGTTTTAAACGGAATTAATTACCTGACGCAGCAGGAAAGTAAAATCTCCATCCGGGCCAAAGACCTCACGGAGGAAACGGCAATTGTACCGGCCTTCAGCCAGAAAATGACACTGATTATGACGGTTGTTATTTTGCCGCTTCTCCTTTTAATCCTGGGTATTGGTGTTTCTGTCAGTCGAAGAAAGCTGTAACACAATAGGCTCAGCTTTCCAGAGAAATAAAATAAGGTTTTTGTTCCCGATACAGGGTATAGTACGAAAATCCTGCTTCGGATAAAATTTCCGGCAGGCGGTCGAAGGCAAAAGCCATATGCTCCGGGCGGTGGGCATCACTTCCGATGGTGATAAGCTCGCCGCCCAGACTGCGGTATCGCTTCAGAATCTCCATATGGGGATTCGGCCAGGAAAGTCCGGCCTTCAGTCCGGCGGTATTGATTTCAAGCGCTTTCCCATTTTCAATAAGAAGGCGGAGTATTTCATCTAAAATATCCTGATAATCTTTATAGTGAAATTCCGGCCGGGGCTGTGGGATATAACGGGAAACATAATCCAGATGACCGGCACTCTGGAATTCGGAAAATGTTTGAAGATTGACAAGGATTGTTTCAAAATAACGGGTCAGTCCCATATGCGGTGTGAAGCGTGAGAAATAAATTCTGTCATAAGGATCCATCCTATCGACGATATGGGTGGAATTAATGATGAAATCAAAACGATTGCCCAGTTTTGTATAAAAATCAGAAAGGGCAGAGCCGATATGAGGCTGTACGCCCAGTTCAATGCCGCATAATAATTCAATCTCAGAAGAGTATTTTTCCTTCAGCCCGGACAGGGTGGAAAAATAAGCGTCAAAATCCGGCACAAAATCAAGATGTTCCGGATTATCGGGATAATCATAATCAAAATGTTCGGTAAAGCACAGGGTTTTCATTCCGAGACGGATGCCTTCTTTTACCATGGATTCCATGGAAGCTTCCGAGTCGGAGGAGAAAGAAGTGTGCAGATGAGTATCGGTTAGCAGCATAACAGACTCCTTTCGGGATGTATAATTTTTTGTAATATGATTACTCTATAATAATAGCATAAAACAATGTGAAATTATTTTCTTTTTTTATGCAAAATACTACTTGAAATCTAAAGAAAAATTAGGTAAAATAGTTAAGGATTTGACGAGGAACGTCGGTCTTGTTGTGAAGTATATCACACTATCTTTAACGAATTTCTAAAACTTAGGAGGAATTATCATGGCAGTAAAAGTAGCAATTAACGGTTTCGGTCGTATCGGTCGTCTTGCGTTCAGACAGATGTTTGGTGCAGAAGGTTACGAAGTAGTAGCTATCAACGATTTAACAAGCCCTAAAATGCTTGCTCACTTATTAAAATATGACTCTTCTCAGGGCAGATATGACAAAGCAGATACAGTAAAAGCCGGTGAAGATTCTATCACAGTTGATGGAAAAGAAATCAAAATCTACGCTTTCCCTGATGCAAACGATTGCCCATGGGGAGAAATCGATGTTGACGTAGTTCTTGAGTGTTCCGGATTCTACACAAGCAAAGCAAAAGCTCAGGCTCATATTAATGCCGGCGCTAAAAAAGTAGTTATCTCCGCACCAGCAGGAAATGACTTACCAACAGTTGTATATAACACAAACCATGAGATCTTAACAGCAGAAGATACTATTATCTCCGCTGCTTCCTGTACAACAAACTGTCTTGCACCTATGGCAGACGCATTAAACAAATATGCTCCAATCCAGAGTGGTATCATGTGTACAATTCATGCTTACACAGGTGACCAGATGACTCTTGACGGACCACAGCGTAAAGGTGATTTAAGAAGATCCCGTGCAGCAGCAGTGAACATCGTTCCTAACAGCACAGGTGCTGCAAAAGCAATCGGTCTTGTTATTCCGGAATTAAATGGTAAATTAATCGGTTCCGCTCAGCGTGTTCCTACACCTACAGGTTCCACAACAATCTTAACAGCAGTTGTAAAAGGAACAGACGTAACAGTTGAAGGTATCAACGCAGCTATGAAAGCAGCAGCAAACGAATCCTTCGGTTACAACGAAGACGAAATCGTTTCTTCCGATATCGTTGGAATGAGATTTGGTTCCTTATTCGATGCTACACAGACAATGGTAGCTAAGATTGCAGATGATTTATACGAAGTACAGGTTGTTTCATGGTATGACAATGAAAACAGCTACACATCTCAGATGGTTCGTACTATCAAATACTTTGCTGAGCTTGCTTAATCTTAAGACAGTAATATATTAGATCCAGACATGGGTCCGGTCTTTTGGACCGGGCCCGTTTTTTTCATTTTATAAGGAGAATGAATCTATGCTTAATAAAAAATCAGTAGATGATATTAATGTAAAAGGCTTAAAAGTACTTGTTCGTTGTGACTTTAACGTACCGCTTCAGGATGGAAAAATTACAGATGAGAACCGTTTGGTTGCTTCCCTTCCGACAATCAAGAAATTAATTGCCGACGGAGGTAAAGTAATCCTTTGTTCCCACCTTGGCAAACCGAAGGGAGAGCCGAAGCCTGAACTGTCTTTAGCCCCGGTTGCAGTTCGTATGTCTGAGCTTTTAGGACAGGAAGTTAAATTTGCTGCAGACCCTGAAGTAGTAGGACCAAACGCAAGAGCAGCAGTAGAAGCCATGAAAGACGGTGAAGTTGTATTACTTGAGAATACCCGTTATCGTGCAGAAGAGACAAAGAACGGAGAAGCTTTCTCCAAAGACCTTGCTTCTCTCTGTGATGTTTTTGTAAATGACGCTTTCGGAACCGCACACAGAGCACACTGCTCCAACGTTGGTGTGACACAGTATGTTGACACAGCAGTAGTTGGATACTTAATGCAGAAAGAGATTGATTTCCTTGGAAATGCAGTAAACAATCCGGAAAGACCATTTGTGGCAATCTTAGGCGGTGCAAAGGTTTCTTCCAAGATTTCCGTAATCAACAACCTGCTTGACAAAGTAGATACCCTCATCATCGGTGGCGGCATGGCCTACACATTCGCAAAGGCTCAGGGCAAGGAAGTCGGCAAATCCTTACTGGAAGCAGATTACCTTGACTATGCTGCTGAGATGATTGAAAAAGCTGCAGCAAAAGGTGTAAATCTTCTTCTTCCGGTTGATACGGTTGTTGCCAAAGATTTCAGCAATGACGCTCCAAGCCGTGTAGTGGATGGAAGCATGGATGCAGATGAGATGGGTATGGACATCGGACCAAAGACAAGAGAGATTTTTGCAGAAGCAGTGAAATCTGCAAAAACAGTTGTATGGAACGGACCGATGGGTGTATTTGAGATGCCGAACTTTGCAAAAGGAACCATCGCTGTGGCAGAAGCTCTTGCAGAGATTGATGCGGTTACTATCATCGGTGGTGGTGATTCCGCAGCAGCAGTAAACCAGCTTGGTTTTGGTGATAAGATGACACATATCTCCACAGGTGGCGGTGCTTCTCTGGAATTCCTGGAAGGCAAGGAACTGCCTGGTGTTGCAGCAGCAAACGATAAATAAGATTATTTTTTAGAAAAGAGGAAGATATTATGCGTAGAAAAATTATCGCTGGAAACTGGAAAATGAACAAAACTCCAAGTGAAGCAGTAGAACTGGTTAATATGTTAAAACCTCTCTGTGCCAATGAAGATGTTGACGTAGTGTTCTGTGTACCTGCTATCGACATCATTCCTGCAATGGAAGCAGCAAAAGGCAGCAATATTGCAATTGGTGCAGAAAATATGTACTTCGAAGAGAGTGGTGCATACACAGGTGAGATTTCCCCTGCAATGCTCACTGACGTTGGAGTAAAATACGTGGTTCTCGGACATTCTGAAAGAAGAGAATATTTTGCTGAGACCAGTGAAACAGTAAACAAAAAAATGTTAAAAGCATTTGAGCATGGTATCACTCCAATCATGTGCTGTGGCGAAACTCTGGAACAGAGAGAGCAGGGCGTGACAATGGAATTTATCCGCCAGCAGGTTAAGGTTGGCTTCGGTGGAGTTACTGCTGAGCAGGCAGCAACCGCAGTTATCGCTTACGAACCAATCTGGGCTATCGGAACAGGAAAAACAGCTACAACAGAGCAGGCACAGGAAGTTTGTGCAGAGATTCGTAAATGTATCGCAGAGATTTACGATGATGCAACAGCAGCTGCAATCCGCATTCAGTACGGTGGAAGTGTAAATGCCAAGACAGCACCGGATTTATTCGCGCAGCCGGATATTGATGGCGGTCTTGTAGGTGGGGCTTCTCTGAAAGCTGATTTCGGACAGATTGTAAACTACAATAAATAATTTCATTCTGATATGAAATAAGAAAAACCCGCTCCTGCTGTGAATCTGTTTCCACGGAAGCGGGTTTTCCTAAAACACATTTAACTTAGTACAGGAGATTATGAAATGAGTAAAAAACCAACAGTATTAATGATTTTAGACGGTTTTGGGCTCAATGACAAGCATGAGGCAAATGCTGTTTATGAGGCAAAGACACCGAATATTGACCGCCTGATGGCAGAATATCCTTTTGTAAAAGGAAATGCCAGTGGTATGGCAGTAGGACTTCCGGAAGGACAGATGGGTAACTCGGAAGTCGGACATCTGAATATGGGTGCCGGACGAATCGTATATCAGGAGCTCACCAGAATTACAAAATCAATTCAGGATGGAGATTTCTTTGAGAATCCGGCATTTTCAGAAGCAGTCGAAAACTGTAAGAAAAATAACTCCACTCTTCATTTATACGGTCTGTTATCCGATGGTGGAGTACACAGTCATAACACCCATCTCTACGGACTTTTAGAGCTGGCAAAAAGACATGGCCTTACCGATGTCTGTGTTCACTGCTTCCTCGATGGAAGAGACACAGCACCAACCTCCGGTAAAGAGTTTATTGAAGAGCTGGTAGCGAAAATGGATGAAATCGGAGTGGGACGCATTGCTACTATTGAAGGCCGTTACTATGTCATGGACAGAGATAATCGCTGGGAACGTGTAGAAAAAGCTTATGAAGCCCTGGTTTATGGGGAAGGAGTGAAAGCTGCTGACCCTGTTGAGGCAATTGCCGCTTCTTACGCACAGGATGTGACCGATGAATTTGTACTTCCGACCGTTATTGAAGAAGATGGCAAACCGGTGGGAACCATCAAACCGAATGATTCGGTGATTTTCTTCAACTTCCGTCCGGACAGAGCAAGAGAAATTACCCGTTCACTCTGTGACCCGGAATTTACCGGCTTTGAGAGAAAGAATGGATTCTTCCCGCTTACTTATGTCTGCTTTACAGAATATGATGCAACAATTCCAAATAAAATCATTGCTTTCCATAAAGTAGAGATTACGAATACCTTTGGACAGTTCCTGGCTGCCCACGGCTTAAAACAGCTTCGTCTGGCAGAGACAGAGAAATATGCCCACGTTACCTTCTTCTTTAACGGTGGTGTGGAAGTTCCAAATGAAGGAGAAGAGAGAATCCTTGTGAAATCGCCTTCCGTAGCAACCTATGACCTTCAGCCGGAAATGAGTGCTCCTGAGGTAGGCGAAAAGCTGGTAGAAGCAATCAAATCAGAAAAATATGATGTAATTATTATAAACTTTGCCAATCCGGATATGGTGGGACATACCGGTGTGGAAAAAGCAGCGATTCAGGCAGTGGAAGCCGTAGATACCTGTGTGGGAAATGCAGTGGAAGCACTGAAAGAAGTGAATGGACAGATGTTTATCTGTGCAGACCACGGAAACTGCGAACAGCTTCTTGACTACGAGACAGGAGCTCCGTTTACCGCACATACAACTAATCCGGTACCATTCATCCTGGTGAATTACGATGAGGCTTATACCTTAAAAGAAGGAGGATGTCTCGCAGATATCGCCCCGACTTTAATCGAAATGATGGGAATGGAACAGCCGGCAGAAATGACCGGAAAATCATTGCTTATCAAAAAATAACAAAAATAGATGGACATTGGCTGGAAAGACCGGAAAATCCATCAGAATATCAGGCTGTCGTAAAACAGAGGTTTCTGTTTTACGGCAGCTTTTTTGATGCCTTTTTTACCATTATTTTACATTCATATGATAGTAACCTTTACCTTTCCTCATTAGAATACAGGAAGATGCATCTGATAAACATTTAAAAAATGGAAAGGTGAGAATTTATGAGAAAAAATCAATTCAGAACATTTGCGGGAATTTTATCACTGTCTGCCCTTCTCGGAGTGGGAGTTTTGACCAATCCGGTAAAAGTTGCTGCTGCAACAGAACACTGGAATGATGGCTCTGCTCCTGTGACAGAGAGCTGGACGAAATGGAAAGAAAACTGGGAAACCTACAGCACAAATTATGAAAATGTTTCTCTTACGCCGGGAGCAAATGAAAGCCAGTTAAATTTTGCCTGGTACAGTAAAACAGCAGAGACCCCAAAGGTAAAGCTGGGAATTGGAAAAGATATGAGCAAGGCTCAGGAATTTGCAGGAAAACAGACACCAATTTCCGATGCAACTTTACAGGGAGCCGGACTTACGGGAGCCTACTATTCCAACAAAGTTACGGTAACCGGATTAAAAGAAAAGACACAGTATTATTATCAGGTGTTCCAGAACGGAGAATGGAAAGAAGCAAAGCCTTATAAAACCGGTTCAGCCAGTGCATTTTCTTTCCTTTATGTAGGAGACCCTCAGATTGGAGCCTGCAAAAATCAGACAAGCAATGAAGGTGAAAAGCTGACAAACGCTGACAGCAATCTGGCTGCAAGAAATGATGCCTATAACTGGAATAACATTTTAAAAAATGCAGTGGAAGACCACAGTAATGTAAGCTTCATGGTTTCTGCAGGAGACCAGGTAAACTACGCGAACAATGAAAGAGAATATGCCGGATATCTGGGCGCAGAGGCTTTGGCTTCCCTTCCGGTATCCACTACAATAGGAAATCATGACTCTGGTACAGAACAGTATTCTCTTCACTATAATAATCCAAATACATTCGGCTTTGATGAGACCAGATATACAAAGGGTCATACAGCAGCAGGCTCCGATTATTACTATACATACGGAAATACCCTGTTTATCGTCCTGGACACAAACAATTACAATGCGGCAACACACAGAAACGTCATCAAAAAAGCAGTGGAGGAAAACAAAGACGCAAAATGGCGTGTGGTAATGTTCCATCAGGATATTTACGGTTCCGGTCTGGACCATTCCGATTCTGACGGAATGATTCTTCGAACTGCGCTCACTCCGATTATGGATGAATTTGACATTGATGTGGTTCTTCAGGGACATGACCATACCTATTCCAGAACCTATCAGCTCTCCAGCAGCGGAAGATATACCATCTATGATACAAAAAATAACGGAAGCTATGGAACAGCATACCAGACAGATAATGAGCTTTGCTACAATATTGAAAGTAACGTAAAAAGCGGAACCGTAACAAATCCAGAAGGAACCGTTTACATTGAAGCAAACTCCGCTACCGGTTCCAAATTCTATGAACTGATTCCGTCCCAGCAGGATTATATCTCAGAAAGAAGTCAGACATGGACACCAACCTATTCTGTGATTGATGTTACAGATGATACCTTTAAAATAACAACATACGATTCGAAAACAAGAAAAGAGCTTGCCGGTTCTTCTTCATATACCATTATTAAAAAAGAAGAGAAAAAGGAAACTCAGGTACAAAAAACACAAACAATCAAAGCGGCATCCTCTGTTAAAAAAGCAGTAAATTCCAAAGTTTTCAGTCTGAAAGCATCCACAAACGGAAACGGTGCATTAAGCTACACTTCCTCCAATCCGAAAGTGGCATCCGTCAGCCGTTCAGGAAATGTAACTGTAAAATCCATCGGTACTGCCAAAATTACAATTAAGGCAGCAGCAACCAGCACTTACAAAGCAGCGACAAAGACAGTTTCTGTCACAGTAACACCGAAAAAAGCTTCTCTTGTAAAGGTATCTGCAGCTGGAGCAAAGAAGGTTAAGCTTACCTGGAAGAAAGATAAAACAGTAAGCGGATATCGAATCGCATATTCTTATTCGAAAAACTTTAAGAGCAGTGTAAAAACAGTAATGGTAAAGAAAAATACCAAAATTGCAGCAACACTCACTAAACTTAAAAAAGGTAATACTCTTTATGTGAAAGTCCGTGCATACAAAACAGTAGGCGGAAAGAGAATTTATGGCAGCTACAGCACTCCGAAAAAAGTAAAAATTAAATAAAAACGTTGCCAGAAAGAATGCGGCCGAAGCATCAAAAAGGTGCTTCGGCTGCCTGTGTTGTGTAACTTGGCGTTTATGGAATAGAAAATGAATTATGATATACAGGAGAAAATAATGGAGAAAAAGAAAAAAATCATGGCCGGGGCTGCAGGACTTTTCCTGTTTCTGGTCATGTTGTTATATTGTTCAAATATTGAAAAAAAGCCGCTGATTTCCACGGAAGGACAAAATTATGAAAAGGCGGTAGTCGAAGAGGTGACAAAGGATAATCTTGCGGAAGATGGAAACCGTTACGGAGACCAGGAGGTGGTTCTTACCATCAAAACCGGGGAACTGAAAGGAAATCAGGTGGAAGCCATTAGTCCCGGAGGCAATCTTTTCGGAACAACCTGTGTAAAAGGGATGAAGGTTATCGCCATCGTCAATGTAAGCGGAGAGGAAAACGTAGTAACGGTATATGCCCAGGACAGGACGGTGGCGATTTATGCATTTTTGGCCGTGTTCATACTGACGGTCTGTCTAATCGGCGGTAAAAAGGGAGTGAAAGCAATCATAAGTCTGGCTTTTACTGGTATTTGTATCCTGTACCTGTTATTTCCACTGATTTACCGGGGATATTCTCCGATTCTGGTTACCATCGGCATTTGTGTGGCGGCTACAGTGTTTACTCTTGTTTTTGTAGGCGGTGTTACAAAAAAAACTGCTGCGGCAATTGTCGGAACAAGCAGTGGAGTAGCCGCCGCCGGTTTTTCTGCACTGGTTTTCGGACATTATGCAGGAATCAGCGGAATGAATGTATCAAATATTGAAACACTCAATTATGTGGGAATGAATACATCGATACAGGTAGGAGAACTTCTTTTTGCGGGAATTGTGCTCTCTTCACTGGGAGCCGTTATGGATGTGGGAATGTCCCTGGCATCTACGGTTCAGGAGTTATATGATACTAATCCTGCTATTAAGAAAAAACAGCTCTTTTCATCTGCCATTCATGTGGGGCAGGATATGATGGGGACCATGATTAATACCCTGATACTGGCTTTTGTGGGAGGTTCACTGAGTGGACTGGTAATTAATTATGCTTATAATTTAAGCTACAACCAATTGATGAATTCCTATAACATCGGCATAGAAATCATGCAGGGACTGGCAGGAAGTATGGGGATTGTACTTACGGTTCCAATTACGGCAGTGGTAGCGGTTACTCTGGTCTGCGGCAGGAAATAAAGCATTTTTTTTAAATTGATTGCTTCCCGGCTTCTTTTGCGTTATAATTGCCACGAGTTAAAAAAGTGGAAAAAGAAAATGATAAAGGAGAATCAGAATGAAGCTGGGAAGAAATGACAAATGCTGGTGTAACAGCGGCAGAAAATATAAAGCCTGTCATATGTCTTTTGACAATCGAATTCAGGATTATAAAAACAGGGGATATGAGGTTCCGAATCACCAGATGATAAAGACCCCGGAACAGATTGCGGGAATCCGGGAAGCCGGAAAGAGAAATACGATGGTTCTTGATTATATAACCCCTTTCGTAAAAGAAGGGGTGACAACAGAAGAACTGAATGCGCGAATTGAAGAATATACCCGGCAAATCGGCGGGACACCGGCGTGCCTGGGTTATCAGGGGTATCCGAAAAGTGTCTGCATTTCCGTGGATGATGTGGTATGTCACGGGATTCCGTCTTCCAATCAGATATTGAAAAGCGGAGACATTGTTAATGTGGACTGCACCACGATTTATAACGGATATTACGGAGACGCTTCCCGGATGTTTTTGATTGGAGATGTTCCGGAAGAGAAAAAGAGACTGGTTCGTGTGACAAAAGAATGCCTTGATTTGGCCCTGGCAGCTACCAGACCATGGGGAACCATGGGAGATATGGGGTATGCCTGCAACAAGCATGCAACAGAGAACGGGTACAGTATCGTAAGGGAAATCGGCGGACATGGCTGTGGCGTACATTTTCACGAAGACCCATGGGTGAACCATATCGGAACGCCGGATGAAGGACTGCTGTTTGTGCCGGGTATGACACTTACCATTGAGCCGATGGTGAATATGGGCGGCCCGGATGTTTATCAGGATGCGGATGATGGCTGGACCATATATACGGAGGACGGAAAACCGTCTGCTCAGTGGGAATATACGATTCTGATTACGGAAGAAGGCACAGAAATTCTGTCCTATTAATCAAAAAGAAAACAAAAAATGCCGGAAGGCAAAAGCACGAAATGAGGTGTCAGAATGACCAGATATTATGCCTTTTTTGATGCCGAATATACCTGTTATATGGACAGTGACCGGAATTTTGACCGGAAGCACAGCAGTGAAGTACTGTCAGTGGGACTGGTAATTGCAGACCGGAATTTTAAGGTGGTAAAGACCTATTATTCTCCCATATGTCCCATCTACAATAAAAAGCTGACCCCCTATTGCCGGGAACTTACGGGGCTGACCCAGAAAGAAATTGACCACGCTCCTTCCTGGGAAGAGGTATTTCGTCGGCTGATTCAGATACTGCAGGAATATCCGGTGAAGGAGATTGCTGTCTGGGGAAACGATAATCAGACATTGACTGCGGATTTGGAGAGGAATCACCGCTCTGTGTCCAAAAAACATAAAAAACTGGTTTCCATGATAAAAGATGTGACCAGAAGAATGACCGCAAAAGTATTCGGAACCGGAATCACCGTAAGTCTGGCGGACATGAAATATGTCTGTGATATGGAGCATAAAACAGCACACAATGCTCTGGAAGACGCGAAAGACCTTTACCGTATTGTAAAAGCATGTATGAAGGATACTTATAATAAAGGCCGGGCAGAGAAGCTTTATACTTATATTCAGGAAAGAGACGAATACCACCGACACAGAAGATTCCGTCATCCCGACAGACATATTGAGGTTGTGGAGGACCGGAAGTTAAGAGAGGCATCCCTGGATTATATCAGGGTATTAAAAGAAATATACGGACAAAAAAATGACAAAATACCACCGCAGGTTCTTGCCATGTGTGATGATGTAAGAAGCCTTGCAGGAATGACTGCTTTTGACTGTCCGAAACTGGAGGAAGAAAAATGAGTGCAAAAAAACTGGGATTTGGAACAATGAGACTGCCGCTTACCGACCCGTCGCATCCGTCATGGATTGACATTGAAGAAACCTGCAAACTGGTGGATGCCTTTCTGGAGAAAGGCTTTACTTATTTTGATACGGCATGGATGTACTGCGGCTTTAAAAGTGAAAAAGCAGTGAGGGAAGCTCTGGTAAAACGTCATCCGAGAGACAGTTTTACCCTTGCAGATAAGCTCCACGCAGGCTTTATCAAGACAAAAGAAGACCGTGACCGGATTTTTGAAGAACAGAAAGAAAAAACCGGTGTCACATTTTTTGATTATTATTTACTTCATGATATTAACGTGGTTCATTATGATGTTTACAAAGAGCTGGATTGTTTTACCTGGCTGAAGGAGAAAAAAGCGGCCGGAGAAGTAAAGCATATCGGTTTTTCCTACCATGACAGTGCAGATTTTCTGGATAAGGTGCTTACCTAACATCCGGAAATGGAATTTGTGCAGCTGCAGATAAATTATCTGGACTGGGACAGCAATGCGGTTCAGTCGGCAAAATGCTATGAGGTGGCAAAAAAACATGGAAAACCGGTTATCGTAATGGAGCCGGTGAAAGGAGGAACCCTTGCCGAGGTGCCGGAAAATGTGGAAAAGCTGTTTAAAGATTATGATGCAGAGCTTTCCGTACCATCCTGGGCGATTCGCTTTGCGGCAAGCCTGGATAATGTCATGATGGTGTTAAGCGGAATGAGTACCATGGAACAGGTGCAGGATAACACCTCATATATGGAGAATTTTGTTCCGCTTACGGAAGAAGAAAAAGAACTGGTACATAAGGCTGGGGAAATGATTAATAAAAATGTGGTGATACCATGTACGGGATGCTCCTACTGTACTGAAGGATGCCCACAGCATATCGCCATTCCGAAGTATTTCTCCCTTTACAATGCGGAAATGCAGGAAATCAAAGGAAAACTCTGGACCCCGCAGGGAGAGTATTATGACAATCTTACGAAAAATTTCGGGAAAGCCAGCGAATGTATTGGATGCGGTCAATGTGAAAATGTCTGTCCGCAGCATCTGCCGATTATTGAGAATTTAAAAGAAGTGGCAGATTATTTTGAAGAATAAAAGGTGATAAAAATGACGACCAGAGAGATTCTGGAGAAACTGAAACGGGATGAAATATCTCTGGATGAGGCGGAAAGCTTTTTTAAAAAAGAGCCATTTGAAGAACTGGGGGACTATGCCAAGCTGGACAGTCACCGGGAGATTCGTTCCGGCTTTCCGGAGGTAGTTTACTGCAGCGGGAAAACGGATGAGCATCTGATTCATATTTATGAAAAACTCTATCGGGATAACGGAGAAGTGTTTGGTACAAGAGCAAATGCGCATCAGTATGAAATCGTAAAAAAGGTGATTCCCGGGATACAATATGATGCCGTATCCGGTATTTTAAAGGCGGAGAAGCCGGAGAAAAAGAGAACGGGAAAAATTGCCGTATGTACAGCAGGGACTTCCGATATTCCGGTTGCAGAAGAAGCTGCACAGACAGCGGAGTATTTCGGATCAGAGGTTGTACGGATTTATGATGTGGGAGTCAGCGGAATTCATCGGCTGTTTTCCAGAATGGAAGCCATACAGGGTGCCAATTGCGTGATTGCGGTTGCCGGAATGGAAGGTGCTCTGGCCAGCGTGATTGGCGGTCTGGTGGATAAACCGGTCATTGCCGTTCCGACCTCCGTCGGATATGGTGCCAGCTTTCACGGGCTTTCCGCACTTCTTACAATGATTAATTCCTGCGCCAACGGAGTTGCTGTTGTAAATATTGACAACGGATACGGTGCGGGGTATATTGCCGCGCAGATTAATCGAATGGGGTCATAAACAACGGTTTCATTAATACATTTCATTTTTTTGAGAAAATACTTTCTTTTTTCAGGAATCAGAGAAAATCAGTTGACAAATCAGAACCACTCTTCTACAATATACATATACCCCGTAGGGGTATAAGAAGCGATGTTATGAGCAGGATTTCTTACAGGAAGGAGTGGAAAACATGATTTATTATGTTGTATCTGGTATTATCATTGTCTGTATGTTGTGTTTTGCCATTACTGTAGAAGTGCGGGCAGAGAAAGAGCGCAAAGAAGATACAGCCTCGGGAAAACACAGAGAGATTTTCAGTGATTTGTATGTTCTGGATTTGTATGATACGATTATGAAGGAAGAAGAAAAGACCGGGGTGTGTAAAAGATAGACCGCCGGATGATGGAATGATGCAGACCGCCATGACGGAAAAAGGGATGTCCCTGTTTTCTATTATGGCGGTTTTTTGTTGTAATATACCCCGCAGGGTATGCAGTTAAGAAAAGGAAAGAAAGAGGGTGGAGAAATGGATAAAATATTTTTTCATATTGATGTAAATTCCGCCTATCTGAGCTGGAGTGCAATTCGGGAAATGGAAAGAGGCCGAAAGGAAGATTTAAGGACAATTCCCGCGATTGTAGGCGGTGATATTAATACCCGTCATGGTGTGGTGCTGGCAAAATCAATTCCTGCAAAGGCATACGGCATTGTAACCGGAGAACCGGTAGTTCATGCTGCGAAAAAATGTCCTTCTCTCGTTTCCGTACCGCCGGATCATACCTATTATCATCAAAAAAGCAGAGAACTGATGGAATATCTTATGACTGTCTGCCCTGAAATCGAGCAGGTCAGTGTGGACGAGTGTTATATGGATTACACACCGGTAAAGGAGTGTTATCCTTCTCCGGAGGAGGCCGCCCGGATTATAAAAAATAATATATACCAATCTTTTGGTTATACGGTTAATATCGGAATATCCGATAAAAAGGTGCTTGCAAAAATGGCGTCAGATTTTCAGAAGCCGAACCGGGTTCATACATTATATACCCGGGAAATTCGTGAAAAAATGTGGCCCCTTCCCATAGAAGAACTGTTTATGTGCGGAAAAAGCACCGCCCGGAAGCTTCAGAAACTGGGGATTGAAACGATTGGAGACCTGGCTCAGGCAGATTGCCGTATGATAGAGGCACATTTAAAAAAGCATGGAAAACTGCTGTATGATTATGCAAACGGAGTGGATAATTCCTTTGTGCAGGCAACCCCGGCCAGAGCAAAAGGAATTGGAAATTCAACAACGCTTTCTTCCGATGTGACCGACCGGGAGGAGGCAAAAAAGGTATTGGCTTTTCTGGCGAAAAAGGTGGTAAAACGGCTGAAAGAGGCAAATATGCTTGCCGGCGGTGTCTGCACCGAAATAAAATATTCATCGTTTCAGTCCGTTTCCCATCAGTGTATGCTTTCGGGAGTTACTGCCGATGAAAAAGAAATCTGCAGGACGGCATGCAGATTATTTGATGAGCTGTGGAATGGAGAACCGGTCCGGCTTCTGGGAATTCGGACGACAAAGCTTTCGGATAAAAATGAGCCGGTACAGCTTACGATTTTTGATTATGAAAAAGTACAGCCCAAGCTGGAAAAACAAAGAAAGCTGGAAGAGGCACTGGGCCGTATCCGGAAAAAATATGGGGAAGATGCGGTTCGAAAAGGAACTGCCGAAGAGAAAACATGGTAAATATTGTGCTTGCCTTTTCAAAAAAGAGGCATTACAATAAGTAAGGAAAAATAAACTTGAATTTTTTAGAAAGAGAGCAATAATATATGGGCGGAATATTTGGTGTAGCATCAAAAAACAACTGTGTATTTGATTTGTTTTTTGGAATTGATTATCATTCTCATCTGGGAACACGCAGAGGGGGAATGGCAGTTCACGGAGAAAAAGGATTTGATCGTTCGATTCATAATATCGAAAATTCTCCTTTCCGAACGAAATTTGAGCATGATGTGGATGAGCTGGAGGGCAATCTCGGAATCGGATGTATTTCCGACAGTGAGCCACAGCCGCTTCTTGTACACTCCCACCTGGGAAGCTTTGCGATTACAACGGTAGGAAAGATTAACAATCAGGAAGAACTGGTGAAGCAGGCTTTTGAAAACGGACGGGCACATTTCCTGGAAATGAGCGGCGGAGGAGTCAATGCCACAGAGCTGGTGGCAGCTCTGATTAACGAAAAGCCAAGCATCTCCGAAGGAATTCGGTTTGCGCAGGAAGTCATTGACGGTTCCATGACCCTCATGGTTATGACGGAACACGGCATTTTTGCGGCAAGAGACCGTTTGGGAAGGACACCTTTATTTATCGGAGAAAAAGAGGATGCACACTGCATTTCTTTTGAAGATTTTGCCTATGTGAATCTGGGATATAAAACCTGTAAGGAGCTTGGCCCGGGCGAAGTGGTTTTTGTTCGTCCCGACAGCGTTAAGACCGTAATCCCTGCAGGCGATAAGATGAAGATATGTTCGTTCCTGTGGGTATATTACGGTTATCCGAATGCCAGCTACGAAGGCGTGAATGTGGAAACCATGCGTTATCGTTGCGGCGAGCTCCTGGCCAGAAGGGATGATGTGAAACCGGATTATGTGGCCGGTGTGCCGGATTCCGGTATCGCTCATGCGGTAGGATATGCCAATGAGTCAGGTATTCCGTTTGCAAGACCATTTATTAAATATACACCAACCTGGCCAAGGTCTTTTATGCCTCAGAACCAGAAAAAACGTAACATGATTGCGAAAATGAAGCTGATTCCGGTAGAACCGCTCATTAAAGGCAAAAAACTTCTTCTGATTGACGATTCCATTGTGCGTGGTACACAGCTTGGAGAAACCACAGAATTCCTCTATCAGAGCGGAGTGGAAGAGGTACATATCCGTCCGGCCTGCCCGCCGTTGTTATACGGATGCAAATATCTCAATTTCTCCCGTTCCAATTCAGAACTTGACTTAATTACACGAAGAGTCATTCTGAAAAGAGAAGGAGAGAATGCGTACCGCAAAGACATTCTTGCCGAATATGCAGACCCGGACAGCGAGAGATATCAGGCAATGCTGGATGATATCTGTAAGGAACTGAATTTTACATCTCTTCGTTATCACAGACTGGATGATATGATTGCATCCATCGGTATTGATCCGGATAAGCTCTGTACCTATTGTTGGAACGGAGAAGAATAAAAAGAAATTCTTTCCTGTCCTGCATAAATAATCCCAATTCCTCCCATACTGGAAGTAACATACTTTCCAGTACAGGAGGAATTTTTTTATGAGCAGATTTATGGAAAATAAAGATTATTATATTGAGGACGTCCATGGTCTGGAGGTTCTTGATTCAAGAGGAAATCCCACAGTGGAGGTTACGGTTCGATTAAAATGTGGTGCCACGGGAAAAGCAATCGTTCCTTCCGGTGCTTCCACCGGTCGCTTTGAAGCGGTAGAACTCAGGGACGGAGAAAAACGTTTTGGGGGAAAAGGGGTGGAACGGGCAGTGACCAATGTCAACACCCGAATCTGTGACCGGTTAAATGGACTGAATGCACTCCATCAAAGAGAAATAGACCGGATTCTTATTGAGGCGGATGGAACAGAGAATAAAGGAAAATACGGAGCCAATGCGATTCTCGGGGTATCGCTTGCCGTGGCAAAAGCAGCAGCGGATGGTCTCGGTATCCCTTTTTATCGCTATATTGGCGGGGTTAATGGAAATCAGCTTCCTGTTCCGATGATGAATATTATCAACGGGGGATGTCACGCAGCCAATTCCATTGACTTTCAGGAATTTATGATTATGCCTGTGGGAGCAGAGACCTTTGCAGAAGGCATTCAGATGTGTGCGGAGATTTATCAGCAGCTAAAACAAAATCTTACAGAAAAAGGACTGGCCTCAGGCGTTGGTGACGAAGGAGGTTTTGCACCGGATTTGGAGTCGGCGGAAGCTGCTCTCGAGCTCCTGGTTCAGGCAACGGAGGAAGCCGGATATAAGGCGGGAGAAGATATCTGCTTTGCCATGGATGCTGCCGCCTCCGAACTTTATGATGAAAATACAAAGCGGTATTACTTTCCGGGGGAGAGCCGTATGAAAGATAAAGAAATCTATCGGAATGCAGAAGAAATGGTACAGTATTACGAAGAACTGACAGAACGTTTTCCGATTATTTCCATCGAAGATGGACTCGGCGAAGAGGATTATGCCGGATGGAAGGTGCTCACCTATCGTCTTGGTGACAGAATTCAGTTAGTGGGAGATGATTTATTTGTGACCAATACCCAACGCCTGAAAGATGGCATCGAAAAAGGCATTGCCAACTCCATTCTGATAAAACCGAACCAGATTGGTACGCTCACAGAAACCTTAGAAGCGATTCATATGGCAGTCAAAGCAGGGTATACTACAGTGATTTCGCACAGAAGCGGTGATACGGAAGATACGACCATTGCCGATTTGGCCGTGGCAATTAATGCCGGACAGATTAAAACCGGAGCGCCCTGTCGTGCAGAAAGAACCTCAAAATATAATCAGCTTCTCCGAATTGAAGAAGAACTTGGAAAAACGGCAGGGTATAAAAAATAATAAACTGATAGAAATAATTATATTCCGGCGGGGACTATGCCCTGCCGGTTTTGTTTTTTTACGTGTATACTTTTACTTCTATGAGAATCGTTCAATCCGGATATTGATGCCCTAACTCTTACTCTCAGAATGGGTCAGCTTCTCCAGAGTCCCTTTTAGTTCTGTCATATCGATTGGCTTTGAGAGGTGGGCATTCATGCCGGACTCCATCGAAGTTTGAACATCCTCTGCAAAGGCATTGGCCGTCATGGCCACAATCGGGATGACCTTCGCGTCGGGACGCTCCAGCGACCGAATCATCCGGGCGGCCTCGTAACCGTTCATGACCGGCATCTGAATATCCAGCAGTACGGCATCGTAATGGCCCGGCGGAGTCTGTCGGAAACGTTCCACAGCCTCCTGACCGTTTGCCGTCCGTTCGCTGGAAATTCCCTCACAGGACAAAAGTTCCTCCAGAATCTCAGCATTGATGTCATTGTCTTCGGCAACCAGTACCTTAAGACCCTCCAGCTCATTGGCGTCGGAGTCCGGAAGAGCGGCCTCTTCCTGCAGACTGGTTTCCGCCTGCTGTGCTGCGTATCGCAGTTCCAGCTCCACCTGAAAAGTGCTTCCCTTACCCTGAGTGCTCTCCACAGAAATCGTTCCGCCCATCAGGTCGACCAGATTTTTGGTAATGGTCATGCCCAAACCGGTGCCCAGAATGCCGCTGGCAGTCGTGTTATTTTCCCGGGTAAAAGGGTCGAAGATATGTTTTACAAATTCAGGACTCATCCCGATACCGGTATCCTTTACCTGGAAGCGAAGATGGGCATAGCCACTGGAAACCTCAGGAAGGCCAAGTATGGTCAGTTCGATATGTCCGCCATCCGGCGTGTATTTTACTGCATTGGACAGCAGATTCAGTAAAATCTGACTCAGCCGCAGTCTGTCGCCCAGGAAGCGTTCTTCCTTCACGTCAGAGATATTGACATCCAGTGACTGCTGTTTCTCCCGAACCAGGGGCTGTATCAATGAGTTCAGCTCTTCCAGCAGCTCTTTCAGGGCAAACTCGTCGATATTCAGCGAGTTCTGTCCACTTTCGATTTTGGACATATCCAGCACATTATTGATAAGGCTCAGCAAATGCTGACCAGATGAGGCAATCTTCCTGTTGTATTCCCGTATCTTGTCCGGATGGGAAGCCTCCCGTTCGAGCAGCGTCGAGAATCCGATGATTGCGTTCATAGGCGTGCGCATATCGTGGCTCATATTGGACAGGAACAGGGTTTTCGCCTCATTGGCCGCTTTCGCTGCCCGGTAAGCATCCTCCATGGCTAAGCGGTTCTTCAGTTCCGCTTCCTTCAGCTCCGTTACATCCTGCACCGCCATCAATACAGAGACAGGGACACCATTTTCCCGTTTCAGGCATAGGACAGAAATCTGTGTCCAGCGAATGCTGTCTTCCTGAACCCGATACTCATACTGGAGAAAAGGAATATCCTCCGTCAGGTTCTGTTGGATGGAAGAAATCGTTAACTGTTTCCGTACATGTTTATCTTCCTGAATGACGCGGGCATCCCAATAATTTCGGAGCTGAGAGTATATCCCTTTCTGCTGATATTCCTCACCGGAGTCAACGTCATCCGTTTCTTCCCGCTCCCGGATATCACTTTTCAGATATTCATAGGTGTCGTTTTTCAAATCAACAAGTACAAACCTGCTGAACAGCTGAGAGGTGCTGTTTACAATCTCCTTCATCTCCTGCTTTTCCATGACCAGTTTTGCCTTTTGTCGCCGGTTTTTCATGAGCAGAATCAAAATATATATCACAAACAGCAGAACCAGCCAAAGCTCCAGATACAGGGCAATGGAGTTAGAGTCATATAGCATGGCATTGGTGACCTTGATTGGGAAAACCTGCAGAAGCATCCAGTCTTTGCCCGGCAGTTTCGTTACATACGCCGCATTGGAGCCCTGCTTACTGGTGTAGGTCAGGCTTTTGGAGTGACCATTCGCTAGTGCATCTTCCAATGTCTCAAGTGTTTCCTGATCCGCACCGTCCGATTTTCGCAGTGCCGACAGGATGTTTTTTTGCTGCTCATTTTCGCCTGAACTGGAAAATACCGTTCCGTCAGGCAGGCACAGATAGGTCATGGCAGGCTCCTCAAAATATGTAGAGGCAATAATCTGACGCATCTGTTTTTCCCCATAGCGGCCGGTAAGAACACCTGCAACCTCTCCATCAATCCATAATGGGGCATAGAAAATCATCAGATTTTCATGCGCAATCCGCCCGTTGAAAATGATGTCCATCCCAGAGTTGCCTGCCATTCCGTCCTGAAAATAGTATCGGTCTGAAACTTTAGTCTGTTTGCCGCGGTTATCGGTATATATCCCGTTCGGACTTACAATTCCCATATAATCAAAAGGTGTGTCATCCACCAGTTTTTGAAGTGTTTCAATATCTGGCTGCTTCGGATCCATCGTTTGTCCGTACAGATGGGCGATGGCACTGATGCTGTTTTCCGCACTGACAAGTAAATCTTCGATTCGTTTTGCTGTCTGAGTTGCGGCATCCTCCACATATTTCGCATTTCTTGATACTGTCATATTCCGATTTACATCCCTGTAACCCGCAAAACTCACGATAATACAAATCAATAAAACAGTCGCCGGAATGATACGTTTCCCAATATTTCGTTTCCCTCGCATAAAGTCCATTCACCTCCAGATTCAGGCTTAAATTCTCATTTTACTTTTATTATACGGGCTTATTTCAAAATCAGCAAGAGGGCGATATACGAAAAAAACGATACCAAAACCTTACATATATAAAATAGACAAGAAACTTTGCTCATGATATACTTAAACAAAAAAAGCAGAGAGAGGCTTGGCATGAATTATTTCAGAAAGAAAACATCCGGTCTGATTCTGGTATGGACTGGGATTATTATAGTGGTGGTTACTATGTTTCTCGTCTTTTCCAGTCAGAACAAAATGCGTATTCAAAAACAAAATGAAAATTATATGAAGGATAACACTGTTCAGGCGGCCAGGCAGATAAATGATGTGCTTACGCAGGCTCTGGGAAGTATTGAGGATATGGCATATTGGTATGGGAAAAACCTGAAAAAGCCTGAGGTTACCTCTGAGGAACTGGCAGAGCTTACCAGACATTCTTCCTTTGATTATATAAGATATACATCTGCGGACGGAGTCAATCTGGCAGCGGATGGCAGAACCAATTCTTCTGTAGACAGAGATTATTATATTGAAGGAATGAAGGGGAAAACCGGTGTTTCTGTGACACTGGTATCAAGAATTACGCAGGAAACTATTGTGAATTTTTATACACCACTCCGGTATAAAGGAGAGATTATCGGCGTGCTGCGGGGAGTATACCGGGCAAATAAAAGGATGAAAAAACTGTTAAACAGTTCTTATTTTGGTGTCAGTGCCAGCAGCTTTTTATGTATGTCAGACGGGAGAATCATTGCTTCCGGTAATGAAAAAAAACTGCCGATTAATTTGAAGTCTTATCTGGAAGATGAGACGATTGTCGACAAAGAAACCGCTGAAAAGATTCGCAGGACTTATGAAACAGGAGAAGCCTGTGCTTTTTCCTTTAAGGATAACGGAAAAAACGGAAATGGATATATGCTTCGTCTGGAAAGCCGTGACTGGTTTCTGATTCAGACATTTCCTCCGGAAGTGACGGACAGTATGTTTATGGAAGCAAATAAAGCCGGGATTTTTCTTGAGATTTCGGTGATTATTCTCTTCCTTTCTTATATTATTTTCATCATTGTGAGAAATCGGAGACAAAATCGAAAGCTTCTCAGTGAGAACAGGGATATGAATTATGTGATTCACGGCGTGCCGCAGTTATTTGAAAGATTTGCTCTTGTGGATTTGGAGGAGGATTCTTACCGCTATATGCTTGACAATAAACCGCGGAAGGATAGAATCCCGGAAAAAGGAAGCTATCCGTTGCTGGTTGCTCATTTGCTGGATAATATTAAAGAAGAAAAAGTAAAGGAACAGCTTTATCAAATCATTGCTCCGGAAGCAATTCGACGTAACTGTGATGAAAATGGTCTGGATTATAAAATTGAATATCAGTCAACAGATGGTGAAGAGGAGTGGAGACGTCTTGCCGTTGTTTGTCTGGAACGAAAAAAAGGCCTTCCGGTGAAGGTGTTGATTGCCAAACAGGATATTTCCGATGTAAAAAAAGAAGAAATCATGCGGCAAACTGCCCTCAAAAATGCTTTTCAGACTGCGGAAAGCGCAAATCGGGCCAAAAGCGACTTCCTTTCCCGTATGTCCCATGATATTCGTACCCCAATGAATGCAATTATGGGAATGACACAGCTTGCGCAGATACATTTAGAGGAACCGGAGAGAGTGAAGGATTGCCTTGAAAAAATAGGGGTATCCAGCCGTCATTTGCTGGGGATTATTAATGAGGTTCTGGACATGAGCAAAATTGAGAGCGGGAAAATCAGCCTTGCTTTCGAAGAATTTACTCTGGAAGGGCTTTTATGTGACCTGTTTACCATGTTTGAGCCCCAGATGCAGGAAAAAAATCAGACTTTTGTGAAAGATATTCAGGAGCCTGTACATAAAAAAGTATGTGGGGATGCCAGCCGTCTGTCTCAGGTGCTCGCCAATGTACTTGGAAATGCAGTAAAGTTTACACCAGAAGGAGGAAGAATCTCTTTTGCGATGAGAGAAAAAAAATCCGGCGTAAAAGAGTATGCCTGCTATGAATTTGTGATAGACGATAACGGACGGGGAATGACGCAGGAGTTCGTTAAGAAAATATTTGAACCGTTTGAAAGAGAGAAAGATTTAAGAAAAGATAAAATTGAAGGTACCGGTCTTGGAATGGCCATCGCTAACAGTATTGTTACCATGATGAATGGTAATATCAAGGTGGACAGTGTTTTGGGAAAAGGTTCCTGCTTTACGATTACCGTATTTCTCCACCTGGCCGGGGAAGAAAGTATACCAAATGACCTTTTGAAAGAAGAAAAAGAGGAATTCGCAGCTTCCCGGGAAGTATCCGACGATGACTGGAAAGATGCATTTAAAGGGAAAAAAGCTTTACTGGTAGAGGATAACGAGATTAACAGGGAAATCGCTACAGAACTCCTTGAAATTTCCGGGATGGAAGTGGTTTCTGCCAGTGATGGTGAGGAAGCAGTGATACATCTGTTAAATACGCCAACCTATCAGTATGATGTGATTTTCATGGATATTCAGATGCCGAAAATGAATGGTCATGAGGCCACAAAAGCAATTCGTGGTTCCGGTCGCCCGGATTTGGAGAAAATACCAATCATCGCCATGTCGGCCAATGCATTTGAAGAGGATGTCCGGAAATCAAAAGCCTCCGGTATGAATTATCATATTGCCAAACCGGTCGAGACGTTGAAACTGAAAAAAGTTCTGGAAAAAGTATTCTATGAAAAGGAAACAGGAGAATAACACACAAGGTTTATCCGGTGACTGAACCGGAAAGAGAAAGGATAAAATGAAAACATTATATTTAGTAATTCCCTGCTATAACGAGACGGAGGTTCTTCCGGAAACCAGTCTGATGTTCCGGGAAAAAATACATACCTTGATTCACGAACAGAAAATATCAGAGAATAGCCGGGTGCTTTTTGTGGATGATGGAAGTCGGGATGAAACCTGGAAGATTATTTCTTCCCTGGCAAGGCAGGATGAGATATTTGAGGGGATTCGTCTGAGCCGTAACAGAGGGCATCAGAATGCACTTCTTGCTGGCCTTTTAGAGGCTGCAAAATATGCGGATATCACCATTTCCATGGATTGTGACGGGCAGGACGACATTGCAGCCGTTGATAAAATGCTTGAGGAGTATGAAAAAGGCAGCGAAGTCGTTTATGGGGTAAGAAGTGACAGAAAAAAAGACACTTTCTTTAAAAGAGGAACGGCTCAATTGTTTTACCGGATTATGAAACTGCTGGGAGCAGATATTGTATACAATCATGCAGATTATCGGCTGATTTCAGTCAGAGTTCTTAAAGAACTGGAAAAATTCGAAGAAGTCAATCTGTTTTTGCGTGGAATGGTTCCACTGGTTGGATTTCCAAGCTCTACGGTATATTATGAACGAAAAGTCCGTGTGGCAGGAAAAACCCACTATCCGTTAAAAAGAATGCTGTCTCTGGCATTTAACGGGATTACCAGTCTGAGCGTCCGTCCGCTTCAGCTCATTGCCTGTATGGGGATTGGTATCGCCCTTGTCAGCTTTGTAGGGGTGCTTTGGTCGATTCTTATGTATTTTATGGGGAAAACGGTTTCCGGCTGGGCAAGTATGACCTGCATTGTCTGTTTTATCAGTGGAGTACAGTTAATCAGTTTGGGGATTATTGGTGAATATATCGGAAAAATTTACCTAGAAACCAAACATCGGCCGCGTTTTATCATCAGTGAGTATACAGAAGGCATGAAAGAGGAAAAGGAACAAAAAGATGAATAAGAAACAGGTTATTATTATTGGAGCCGGTCCTGCGGGAATTACGGCAGGATGTGAGATACTAAAACAGTCAGACGAATATCAAGTGACGATGATAGAGGAAGAGGGCCAGGTTGGCGGCATTTCAAAAACGGTCTGCTGGAACGGCAATCGGATGGACCTGGGCGGACATCGTTTTTTTACAAAAAATGATAGGGTGATGAACTGGTGGAAGGAGCTGCTCCCTGTTCAGGGAGAGCCTTCTATGGATGACAAGGTTCTTGACAGACCATGTTCTTTGGAAGAAAATGGACCGGACCCCGAAAAAGAGGATGCGGTTTTTCTGAAAAGAAACAGGGTGTCAAGAATTTATTATAATCATGCCTTTTTTGATTATCCGGTGAAAATGAATATGACAACCATTAAAAATCTGGGATTTGCAGTTACGGCAGAAGCAGGTCTTAGCTATCTGAAATCGGTTATTTTTAAAAGAAAAGAGAAATCTTTGGAAGATTTTTATATAAATCGTTTTGGAAAAACGCTGTATCGTCTGTTTTTTGAAGACTATACGGAAAAACTCTGGGGACGGCATCCGAGAGATATTTCGCCGGACTGGGGTGCCCAGAGAGTAAAAGGGCTTTCTTTACTGGCGGTACTTAAAGATATTTTTGGAAAACGTTTTCTGGGGACAAAACATACTGTGGAAACCTCTCTCATAGAATCCTTTTATTATCCGAAATACGGTCCGGGACAGCTTTGGGAAGCAGCAGCGGCTCAGTTTGAACAAATGGGAGGCAGAATTCTTACGGGATGCCGTGTGGAAAAAATAAAAATGCGGGATGAAAAAACGATAGAAGAAGTCATCTATGATAAGGACGGACAAAAGACTGCCGTAAAGGCGGATATTGTCATGTCAACAATGCCCGTAAAGGATTTGGCAGCAGGAATGGAGTATGTGACACCGAAAATCCGGCAAATCACAGAAGGGCTGCCTTACCGGGATTATGTGACCGTTGGTATTCTGGTGGATAAACTGAAAATTAAAAACACAACCACCATAAAAACCTTTGGAGAAATGATTCCGGATTGCTGGATTTATGTGCAGGACAGAGGGGTTCGCCTTGGAAGAATACAGATTTTTAACAACTGGTCTCCTTATATGGTAAAACAGCCACAGGATACGGTGTGGATTGGTCTGGAATATTTTTGCGCCGAGGGAGATGAGATGTGGTCCATGACGGGCGAAGAATGGAGCAGCTTCGGCAGAAAAGAACTGATAAAAATCGGGGTACTGGATGCGGAGACAGAGATTCTTGATACCCATTGTGAGAAAGTGAAAAAAGCTTATCCGGCTTATTTTGATACCTATAAAGAGATGAATCAGGTACAGAACTGGATAAACAGTGTGGATAATCTTTACTGTATCGGAAGAAATGGTCAGCACAGATATAATAATATGGACCATTCGATGCTGACAGCCTTTGAGGCGGTTAAAGCCATGCTTTCCGGCTCAGCAGATAAGTCGGCTATCTGGGAGGTTAATACAGAAAAAGAATACCACGAGGAGAAAAAAGGAGACTGAAATGATATCAGCTTATTGTGTGACTGGAATAATATATGCGATTTTCTGGGGAATCTTTTTTTGTAAAAAGAGGGAAAACTTTCCGACCTATTCAAAAGCAGAACTGTTTTTGTTTTATCTGTTTTCCCGTGTTCTTCCGGTGGCTGTTTTGCCGGACAATCAGAAGGCGGTATGGAACAATCTGATGGTGGAATGGCTGGTCATTGCATTCCTGATTTATTATGTAAAAAACCGGAAAAGGGAAGAGCGAAGAAGTGGTATTATTGCAATCTATCTTTTTCAGCCGCTCTCAATTTTACTGATTCTTGGCGGCCGACATGGCGCTTCGTTAATTGTACTTCCGGTTTTGGCATTTTTTTGTTTTTGTGATGACATTGCCGGGAAAAAAGGCAGAAGCCTGACAGAATTTCTT
>JALEIY010000072.1 GCA_022769785.1 Eubacterium sp. | reverse complement strand
GATCGATGCAATCAACAAAGCAAGACCTGCAGCAGTAAAAGGCCAGTTCTTAAAGAGCGTGGTTCTTACTTCTACAATGGGACCGAGCGTAAAAGTTAACCCATTAAAGCTTGTTTAAGAGATTGAAATAATCGAGTATATATGATGCCCCTGCCTATCGGCAGGGGCATTCAGACTGTAGACAAAGTCCCGGATGATAGTCCGGGCTTTTCTTATGTTTTAGTTATCCACAATTCTTTTTTAGAGAATTAATTTATCAAGAAAAAAGTGTATGTTATCCACGCGATAGTTTTATGTTGTCTATTCCCTTCATGGTATAATAATCTTAACAGGAGGGATTGCTTATGATGACAAGAGATGCTGATAAAAAAAGAGAGCAAATGCTCAATGTCATGATACCGGCAGCTACGATTTTTTTCTATTAAGAAAAACAAAAACGTTACTGCGATGCTTCTTTAGTGATAATAACTCATTTATTTTTGCCATTTCAGATATTACGGATATCCTCGGTTCCCACGGCAATCTCAACCTGTTTTCCGGCAAATGCAATTCCATATTTCACAATTTCAGTAATACCTCTGTTCACAAAATCTGTATCATAGTTCTTGTCCTGTATCTGCTTCAAAGCCTCCTGTGCAAGAGGCAGAAGGCTGCCGGACTCCGCTTCCCTTGTTGCTTTAAATTCCATAATAATCCCCGGCAGAATATGATTTTTCGGTTCCAGAACCAGGTCAAATCTTCCCTCGCCGGATTCCCGGTTGGACCTTATGAAATACCTTGAGGAAAGTCCTGCGACCAATCCCAACATCATTCCATGATAAAATCCTTCGGCGGCCCCGTCAAAACAACTGATACAGCTAATCATATATTTTCTCAGAGCCGCCTTCAGTTTATCCCCGTCATTCAGATAGAGCGCTTTTTCCAGACATGACATCACATTTCCATCAAGGGTATCCCGAAGCCAGGAAAGAATCTCCGTATTATACACTCTGCGAATCTCTATATTCGGCAAAGCCAACTCCATAAAGGTTCCAAATTCTGTTTCCACCGCAGGATGAAGCGGTTTCAGGTATCCGGCAATCAGAAGAAAACTGAATATATTATCCGTTCCATCCGAGATTCCCGGATAAATCACTTCCATGTTCAAAGAAGTCTGTATCGATTCTCCCTGCATCAGAGAATATAATTCATCTGCAATCTCAGGGGTAAGTCCATGCATGATTTCCCGGATAATTTCATTGTCACTGGTATTTGTCCAAAAAGGCCTGGCCTGGCAGTTATTATAAAAATAATTGGTAACAGACCATGGATTGTAGATTTCCGTATTTCCAAACCGATACCCATCATACCAGGTGCGAATTTCTTCCATTTTGTCCCTGCGCCCGTAATAAGCCGCCATTGTTTCTACTTCTTCGACGGTAAATCCAAAATATTCACTGTATTTTTCATCCAGAACAGAATTAACCACCGGATTGTTCAGTCCACTGAACAGATTTTCCTTAGATACACGAAGAATTCCTGTCAACACCCCAAATGCCAGCGAGTTATTATCCTTAAGCCCTCCTGACATAAAGTTTCTCATAAAAACAATTACTTCATTATAAAATCCCCGGGAATGTCCCTGCTGAATCGGTGTATCGTATTCATCAATGAGAATCACCACTTTCGAATGATGATGCTTTTCCAGCATGCGGCTCAGATTAAGAAGCGCTCTGGTGTATTCCACTTCACTTAAAGTACCGGCCTGCATACGCTTTAAATAATCTTTCTCCACAAAATCAATCTCACTGCTGTTCATTAGCTCTGTATGCCGCATATACTCATCGCGCAATACAATTTGAATGGCCTCGAAAGAATCTGCCCAGGTATTAAACTTCACATCTTTAAAGGTAATAGAAATCACGGGATATGCCCCCTGCAGTCTCTGATATTTTTCCCCGCAGTCCCATATCCGTTTATCCCGGAAAAATACCGACGTATCTGAATCCGTTTTTTCAAAAAAAGTTTTCAGCATATCCATGGCAAGTGTTTTTCCGAATCTCCCTGGCCTTGTAAATAAAGTGACGGAAACCTGCGCATCAATCAAATCCCGGATTAAAAGCGTCTTATCCACATAATAACAATTTTTCACTATTTCGGTATAGGAAGTATTTCCCACAGCACAGGGAAGGAGATTTTCCTGCATTCCTTCTGATGCTGCCGTTCTCTGATACATTCGAACAGAATACTCCGGTATTTTCCATCCTCTTCCTTTTTGAAAGGCCCCTTCCAGTTTTCCTTCATGACAAAGCCCAACCACTCTCCGGGTTGTCATCTTCAGAATGTCTGCAGCCTCTCTGGTGCTCAAATATCCTGTTTCACTCATGCATACCCCTCCTCTGTCGGAAACAGTATATCATTTATCGGAAATTAATTCAACTTATTCGGAAATAATGACGGATTTTTCGGAAATTTTATAATCTTTTTTTATTCCTTTTCCTCCCGAAATTTCGGAATGATAAATTTCTGGTTTGTGACTGCGATTGCCAGTCGGGTTTTGTTGGCATAGCCGGTTTTGGATAAAATGTTTGAAATATGATATTTTACAGTTCTCTCCGCAATATTCAGCTCTCTGGCAATCTCGCTGTACCCCAGACCCTCACAGACCAGGCGAAGCACCTTGATTTCCTTTGCGGTAAGGTCGGTGCTGTCAGCAAGCCCCAGCTTCACCTTTGGCGTTTTGTCCGGAAACAGATGTTCGCCTTCCATGGTCCGGTCTATCACGTCAATCAGTGCCTCCGGACTGATGTCTTTATACCAGAAGCTGTCTACCTTTGCCGCTCTGGCCCGTTCCAGAAAGCTTACTTCTACCATGGAGGTAACGATAATGATTTTAATGCCCGGAAAACTCTCTTTAATCTCGGCCGCCGCTTCGATTCCGTCTTTATTCCCGGCGGTGCAGACATCCATCAAAATCAAATCAACAGGATGCCGTTTACATATGGCAAAGGCAATGTCTGCGCCGTTTACGCTGGCTGCCAGAGCATATTTTCCACTGTCAGAAAGTACCCGCTCCATATTTTCACGGGGCATTCTCTGATCTTCTACAATCAGTACCTGCTTCATTCGTTTTCCTCCTTCCCTGTTGGAATTGTTACCGTCAGTACAAAAAACGGTTTTGACACAATCTCCATCCTGCCTCCGAAATCCAGGACATAACGGTAAAGATTCTGCAGTCCTCCTTTTGGGACAATCTCGCGTTCCGGCGGAGTACCATTGTTTGTAATAAAGATGGTACTGTGACCATTTTCTTCCTCTATCTTAATTACAAGCTCCGTCGCAGCCGCATGACGCACGCTGTTGGTCAGACACTCCCGCATGGCAAGGATAAATACACGGGATAATTCTTCGTCTTCCGGAAGGGTTCCGGAAAGCTTCACATTTACACCGATTGTCCCTGCATCCTGCATGAATTTTGCAAATTCCCCTTGTTCCGGCGGATATTCGTTGTCGTTTTTTACAGCACTTACGGCCTGTCGCAGCAGTTTAACGGCATTGGCCTTCTTGGCAGCTTCTGCCGCCTCCGGATGCTGCAGGATTTGTCGCACGGCCGTCAGTCCCGCCCCCATCTGGTCGTGCAGCTTTGTCTTTGCCGTAAGAACCTCATTTTCCTTCGTCAGTATCAGGACATTATCCGAAAGCCTTCTGAGCTCCCGGGAAATTTCTTTCAGCTTTTCTGTCTGCCTTTTCAGCTCCAGATTCTTATGATATTGCTCGGTAAGGTCGGAAAAAACCGCTTCTGTATAGGTATTTCCCTCCGCATCAGAGACTTCATTTTGTCGGTAACGCCATACTTTTCCATCCGGAAAAAGGTAGGTCTGTTTTACATCCGGAAGAGAAACAATTTCCGTTTTCTCATCACAGCCCTGCAATGCTTCCTGTAATTCACTGAGTTTCTGCAAATCTTTCCCGGCAAGGGTGTGGAACAGGCGATACATCTGAAGGTTACACAGCTTTACGATTCCATTGGAGGTAAAATAACAGATTCCCTCCGGAAGCAAATCCATAGCCTGCTTAATAGAATTCCGGTCTAACCTCTGCCTTTTCAGGCGATACAGACTGACACTTTCCCAACAAAGAAAAATGACGGTTCCCCCACCGATACACCAGAGCAACCACATCGGTGCCGGAAACATTCTTGTATACTCCGGACTTCTTCCGCTGATAAACGCAAATGTTCCGGTCAGAGAACACAAAAACAGCAGTAAGAACACAAATACTGCCACATGCAGATATCCTCTTCTTTTATTCCCATATCTCCCGAAAGCCGTCAGCAACAGAAAAAGAGACCAGATTAATGTTAGAAACAAAAAAACCAGCAGCAACGACTGTTCCATTGCCGAAGAAAGGTAAAATGTTCTCATGCCTGCTCACCCACCTTTCCGATCTGAAGAGTAAAACGCCACACGCCGTCTTCACAAATGCCGGAATCCACAACTGACAAAAATGGTGACAAATCCACATCACTTTCTATTTCCATAGAAATCACAATACTGTTCTCCAGCACACGACCCTTCAGCCATACAAAGCGGATATCATCAAGAGCGGCTTCCATCACCGCCTCAAAAAAATCATACACACGAGCGGCTTCTTTCACCGGAATCCTATGGCCTTCCGGAATGTGAAGGGCACAGTCTGCCCCCATATATCTTAAATTAATAAAAGACTCCTCCAGACAGGCGGTTAATTCCGTCGTCTCAGTGACCTCAGTTTTTTCCTCAATAAACAAAAGATTTCCGCGTCGTTTTATGTAGGCGCCAATCACTCCGATTTTTGCCAGCAGATTACGGGTCAAAATCGGATTCGTCTCGGTTTCATACTGGTTGAGCAAACGGTCCAGCAGGTCAATCTGACTGGCCGTCTGCTTCTGAAGACGGTCATACAGACGAGTCTTTTCCCGCAGTGTATTGATTTTCACCCGGGTATTATAATTCTCCTGTTCCAGACAGTTGCTGTCTTCTATGGTTTTTCTGTTTTCCTCCAGTTTCTCAAGTATCGCTATAATATCAGCGATATCCTCCTGCCACAAAACATGGCCTCCGCTGACCGGGCTGCTTTTCAGTAAAGTATTTTTATCCATACTGATATAACCATTTTCCGCTGCCCGCATCAAATCTTCCGGTATTTCCACCGCGTTTGCAGAAATATACCGGGTATGATACCGGTTATCAATAATCTGAGCCCCCATGATACCGATTTCAAACAGTTTTTCATATCCGGTATTGGTCTGTATCAGCCCGCACATAATACAGCTTTCCAGCATTGCCGTGTACATCAGACATTGCACTGCCGCAATATCTCCTCCAATCATCTGCATCCACTCCACACCGCTGACATAAATTAAAGCATAAACAACCGAGACAGAAATCAAAAGTGCCGGCAGATATTTTTTTCTCTTAGACTGACGGCTTTTGAGTACCATCAGAATAAAAGCTGCCAGTGCACAGAGAATTTCCCAGCCGAGCACCATAAAATACCCCAGTTCATAGCTGTATTCTTTATCCGTCCATATCTCCCCTGCCGGAAAAGAAAACACAAGCTGATGCCAGTCGTTTGTCAGCACCAGAAAAATACAGGCTGCCGTAGGAAAAAGCAGCAGCCTTGCCCATACGGGCAAAGAAGCATTCTCCGGCTTACCGAGTAGCACCGCCACAAATAATGCCATCAGCGGAATGAAAAGCATCGGAATATAGTAGCTGTACCACAGCAGTCGGTCTGCCATTAGATTTTCTGTGAACAAATATTTTATGGTTCTGACAACGAACCAGAAAACCATCAGACCGGAAACCGTAATCAGACAGCGGCGCACCGGCTTCTGAACAACTCTTCTGCTGACAGTAATTCCCCAGCCGATATACAGACCGATATAAAGCATACT
>JALEIY010000068.1 GCA_022769785.1 Eubacterium sp. | reverse complement strand
GCCAACATCGATTTTTACAGCGGTTTCATGTACCGGATGCTGGAGTTGCCGGATCAGCTCTTTACCCCGATGTTTGCCACCGCCCGTATGGTCGGCTGGAGCGCACACCGCATGGAAGAACTGATGAACTGCGATAAAATTATCCGTCCGGCATACCAGAGTATCGCCGCGGAAAGAAGCTACGTTCCGATGAAACAGAGAGAACTTTAAAAAACCTGCCGTTTCGGGTAATGACAGCGAAAAGCCGTCGACCCGGGCGGCAGGTTTTTTGTGTAAAATCGTTAATGTTTTTCAATGAAATCTTCGACTTCGCCGGTCAGAGCCATCTCGCTGTGAATGCCGTATTTGGCGGCCAGACGGGTGATGGCAAAAAGGGTTTCCCCAAGGCTCCTGGAAAAGGCTTCCTTGTCATCCGGATGGGCGGCGCACATCTGAAGAGAAACCACTGCCTGAAGCATATCCCGGAAAATATCCTCGTCATCGGTAGAAAGCATATCGTGGCGGGCCGCTTTTTTGGCTACCTTCTGACTGCGAATCAGGGCAGGGAAGGCAGCGGGAACTCCGGCCAGCTCCTCGTGGGGAGAGAGTGCCTGCTCTTTCTCGGCGGCTTTGATTTTATCCCAGTCCGCCTGTTGTTCTTCCAAAGAGTGATAGGTTTCCTGACCAAAAACATGAGGATGCCGGCGAATCATTTTGCGTGCGATACCGTCAACCACATCTTCCAGAGTAAATTCTCCATTCTCCTCTGCAATCTGGCAGTGAAGCATGACCTGCAAAAGAAGGTCGCCCAGCTCTTCGCAGAGATTGGCGGAATTGTTGGTCCGGGTAAGGTCCGAGACCGCCTGATTCACTTCATAAGCTTCTTCGATGGTGCAGGACTTGATGGACTCATGAGTCTGCGCCCGGTCCCAGGGACAGCCATTCTCGCTTCGCAAAGCGGAAACAATGGCATGAAATTCTTCAAATGTAAAACGTTTATTCATAAATACAGCCTGCCTTTTATGTAAAATCTTGGGGCGGATTGTGGCGCCCGTTAAGAAGATTATAGCAGATACCCTTGTCTTTTGCCATAAAAGAACTATAATAAATAAAAGAAATCATCCACTGGCAAAACACAGAAAGGCCACAACATTTATGAAGAAAATGAACTACAGAATCACAGTGAATATACAGGAACAGACAATGAATCTGGGATTCCGCGGACCGCTTCCATCCGAGATGGAGGGGAAAAAGATACGGGTGCAGGCCGTATTTTCCCAGCGCCAGGTAGACCGCCGCTTCCCGATGGAAACCGTTATCGAAGAGGATGAGGAGCTGGGAGCATTTGTCCGGGCGGATGCGGAGATTTTGCTGCCGTGGGTTTTTGCCCAGCCGCCAAGACATAAGGTGAGCGTAACCTTTGCGGTCTGGTGCGGCATGGAAGAAATCATTCTGGATGACCAGCCATTTCCTGTGCAAAAAGAATTGTTTGCCCGCACAGAACGGCTGATAAAAAGAAATGCCGCCCGGTTTGCCCTGGGTACGGCGGCCCTGCCGGTGCTTCTCGCCAGAGGCTATCTGAAAGAAGGAAAAAATATGAGCCGGGCAAAAAAATGGGCCAACGAGACCGTGTACCGTTTCAGCGGCTGCAGCTACAGCCCGAGACAGCGAAATACAGACTATTTTGCAGACTGCTACGAGAAATATAAAGAGAAAATGCCGGAGCTTACGGGAAATAAGGTGCTGTTTCTCTCCGAAAGACTTCCCGAACAGGGAGGCAATCTGGCATTAATTAAAGCATATCTGGAGGCAGAGCCGGAGGTGGAGGTCACAGAATTTATTTGTACCAGAACCGTAAATGCCCTGCGAAAAAGTGAGCTTAGAGAATGTGCCAAAAAATGTGCGCAGGCCAGAGTTATCATTCTCGAGGATTTCTACCCGCAGCTTCACAGCCTGAAGCTTCGTAAAGAGACAAAGGTGGTGCAGCTCTGGCATGCCTGCGGAGCATTTAAAACCTTCGGGCTTACCCGGATGGGAAAACCGGGCGGCGCACCGCAAAGCTCCATGAACCACAGAAATTATGACTTTGTCAGCGTCAGCGGCGAAGCCATCCGGGGAATCTACGCCGAAGCCTTTGCCATACCGACCGGCAAAGTAAAAGCACTGGGCGTTCCGCGGACCGACTGTCTCTTTGATAATCATTACAAAGAAAAGGTAAAAAAAGACCTTCTGGAAAAATACCCGGTGCTGTCCGGAAAAAAAGTGGTGCTATTTGCCCCGACCTTCCGGGGAGACGGAAACCGGGATGCCTTTTATCCGCCGGAAGCCTTCGATGTAAACCGCTTTATGGAAGCCATGCCGGAAAATGTAGTCTGTATCGTAAAGCATCATCCTTTTGTTCACCAGACCATTTCGGTCCGGGACTGCTTTGCGGACCGGGTATTAGACCTTACGGGGAAAGACCACATCAATGACCTGATGCTTCTCACAGACCTTCTGATTACCGATTACAGCTCCAGCATTTTTGAGGCAGCCATTCTTGAAGTGCCAATGCTTTTTTACGCCTTTGACCAGGAAGAATATATGGAAAGCCGGGATTTTTATTTTGACTACGAGAGCATGACACCGGGGCCGGTGGAACACAGCTTTGAAGGTGTGCTCCAACGAACCGGAGAAATCCTTTTTGCCGGAGAGCAAGAGGGGCCTTGCAATCTGCAGCTTGCAAAAAAAACAGAACGATTCCGGGCATTTTTCCTTGACGCCCTGGACGGAAAGAGCACCGAGCGGGTTGGCCGGTTTATCATGGAGCATTATCTGGATGCACCGGAAAAGGAATAAGGCGCGTCAGAAGAATGAATGATTGCACAGGAAATAAAGAGATGATATAATTAATTTCACAGCAGTTTAAGATTATTATAATAGTGAGGAAACAAGTATGACGATTATCGTGACCGGCGGAGCCGGATTTATTGGAGCCAATTTTGTATATCTGGAGCTTAAAGAGCATCCGGAAGACCGGATTGTATGTATCGATAAGCTGACCTATGCGGGGAATCTGGAGACCCTGAAGGAAGCACTGGAATATCCGAACTTCCGCTTTGAAAAGATGGATATCTGTGACAGAGAAGCGGTATTTGCCCTGATTGAGGAAGAAAAACCGGATATCGTAGTGAATTTTGCGGCAGAAAGCCACGTAGACCGTTCCATCGAGGACCCGGGCATTTTCCTGCAGACCAATATTATCGGAACCCAGGTAATGATGGATGCCAGCAGAAAGTACGGCGTGAAGCGTTATCATCAGGTATCCACCGATGAAGTATACGGCGACCTGCCTCTGGACCGTCCGGACCTTTTCTTTACGGAAGATACACCGTTAAAGACCAGCAGTCCGTACAGCTCATCCAAAGCCGGCGCAGACCTTCTGGTCAATGCATATCACAGAACCTTCGGGCTGCCGACCACCATTTCCAGATGTTCGAACAACTACGGCCCGTATCAGTTCCCGGAGAAGCTGATTCCGCTGATGATTGCCAATGCCCTTGCGGACAAGCCGCTTCCGGTATACGGAGAGGGACTTAACGTAAGAGACTGGCTCTATGTGGAAGACCACTGTAAGGCCATTGATTTAATTATCCGTCAGGGTAAGGTCGGTGAAGTTTACAACATCGGCGGACATAATGAAATGCGCAATATCGACATTGTAAAGATTATCTGCAAGGCTCTTGACAAGCCGGAAAGTCTGATTACTCATGTCACGGACCGAAAAGGGCATGATATGCGCTATGCCATTGACCCTGCCAAGATTCATGCGGAGCTGGGATGGCTTCCGGAGACCATGTTTAAAGACGGTATCCAGAAGACCATCGAATGGTACTTAAATAATAAAGAATGGTGGGAACGCATCATTTCCGGAGAATATCAGAATTATTTTGATGCCATGTACGGCGAGC
>JALEIY010000067.1 GCA_022769785.1 Eubacterium sp. | reverse complement strand
TTCAAGAGCTTTTTTCTTTAAAATAATCTGTTCCATTTCTCCAGGAGCCATAACCTGTTTTTTGCGGTGCTGTACTCTCTCATCATTGAAATATACGCTGATGTAGCTGTCTTTGAATACATCGCCGACACGGAAACGTACCGTGAGCAGGTCTGCCATATTGTCCAGATGAATGGTGGTCGGTACGGTATACCTTGCGCCGTCTGTTGCTTTGATATGAATGACATCATCTGACTTATGGGTATCCTTGCCGTAGCGCTCTTTTACATACTGTGCTGCGTTCTTTCCGGCAAGGGCTGCTTCTTCGGAAACGTAGTCTACCAGGTCATGTACATGCAGTACGTTACCGCAGGCAAAGACACCATCGATGTTTGTCTCAAGACTTACATCAACCATCGGGCCGTTGGTAATCGTGTTCATTTCCACGTCTGCCTGTTTGGATAATTCGTTCTCCGGAATCAGACCACAGGAAAGAAGTAGGGTATAACAGTCATAGTGAATCTCTGTTCAAGGGTTTGGTTTTCGGTCCGGGACTACCTCTGCAATTACCACGCCGGTCAGACGATCTCTTCCTTCGATATCAATCACGGTATGGCTTAATTTAAGCGGGATGCCGTAATCATCCAGACACTGTACAATATTTCTCTTTAAGCCGCCGGAGTAAGGCATAACCTCGGCCACTACCTGAACCTCGGCACCTTCAAAGGTCATACGTCTTGCCATAATCAGTCCGATGTCACCGGAACCCAGGATAACGACTTTCTTACCCGGCATGAAGCCTTCCATATTTACCAGTCTCTGTGCGGTACCTGCGGAATAAATACCTGCCGGACGGTACCCCGGAATGTTCAGGGCACCACGCGGTCTTTCACGGCATCCCATGGCCAGTACAACTGCTTTTGCCTGATACTCTACCATACCTTCTTCCCGGTTCATTACTGTGACAACTTTGTCTTTGGAAATGTCACATACCATGGTATGTAATTTATATTCAATATTCAATTCTGCTGCCTGTTCTATGAATCGTGCCGCATATTCCGGTCCGGTCAGCTCTTCTTTAAAGGTATGAAGACCGAATCCGTTATGGATACACTGGTTTAAGATACCGCCAAGCTGATTATCTCTCTCAACGATTAAGATACTGTCGATTCCTTCTTTTTTTACAGCGATTGCAGCAGCCAGTCCTGCCGGACCTCCACCGACGATTATAACATCATAAGATTTCATATTACAACTCCTCACTTTCTTCCAATTTCCCGGTCTTTTTCCTAATCTTCTTTAATCTTTCCAACTAACATATGAGAACCTTCACCCTTTTTGGTGATTTCTGTCATAGGAATGCCAAGCTCTCTTGAAAGAATTTCCATGGTTCTTGGAGTACAGAATCCAGCCTGGCAGCGGCCTGTGCCCTGACGGGTACGACGTTTGATGGCATCCAGGGATTTTGCGCCTAACGGACGGTTAATCGCATCGACAATTTCTCCTTCTGTTACCATTTCACAACGGCATACGATAGAACCATATCTCGGATCCTTTTTAATCATTTCATTCTTTTCTTCCATGGTCAGATCTTCCATATGGGTAATTCCCTTACGGGTTCCCACAAAGTTCTCATTCACAGGGAATTGATATTTCTCCTGAATGATACCAACCAGCATTTCCGCAATGGCAGGGGAACTGGTAAGCCCCGGAGATTCAATACCGGCAGCATCGAAGAATCCCGGAGAATCCGCAACTTCTTCTACAATAAATTCATGATTTTCTTCATGGGCACGGAGTCCGGCGAAGGATGTGATTACTTTATTCATCGGCATAACGTCCTTGGTCAGATGGCTGTGCTGTGCTTTGTAAATTAAATCATCGATAATTTCCTGTGTGGTGTTAACGCCCTCTTTGTCTTCTACATCTGTAGCACTTGGACCTACATACAGATTGCCGTGAATGGTAGGTGCCGTAAGGACGCCCTTGCCCATTTTGCCCGGCAGCGGGAATACGGATGCTTTAAAATAATGTCCCATTTCTTTATCCAAAAGAAGATATTCTCCTTTACGAGCGATAATCTTCATCTTTTTCTCGCTTACCATATTATGCATCTTATCTGCATAAACACCGGCTGCATTTACCACTGCCTTTGTCTGCAGGGTGCCTTTATTTGTTTCCAGTTCATAATAACCGTCTTTTTTCTCAATTTTTAAAACTTCTGTTTCAAATTTGAACTCTACTCCATTGACAGAAGCATTCTCACCCATGGCAATGGCCAGGTTAAACGGACAAATCACACCACCGGTCGGAGCATATAAAGCTGCTACCGCATTTGGTGTCAGGTTTGGCTCCATCTGAAGCAGTTCTTCTTTTTCAATAATTCGAACACCCGGTACACCATTTTTGTGTGCCTGATCCAGTAACACATCCAGTTTTCCTCTTTCTGCTTCCACGGTACAGACAACCAGCGCACCATTTTGTTTTACCGGAAAATCGAGCTGTGGTGACAGTTCGTATAATAATTCATTTCCTCTTACATTTAATTTTGCCATCAGGGTTCCCGGTTTTGCGTCAAATCCCGAATGAATAACTCCACTGTTTGCTTTCGAGGTTCCGGAAGCCACATCGTCACCCTTCTCAACTACACATACATTTGCCTGATATTTTGAAAGTTCTCTGGCAATACAGGTACCGGTTACACCGGCGCCAATTACAATAATGTCATACATACTCCTATCCTCCATCTTTTCATTTACTGAAACAAAGAGAAAGTATTATACGCTTTTCCCTGTCTGCAGGTACAGCAGTATAATACTTTCTCCCTCTTATCTCTTATTAAACTGCTTTTATCCCTGCATTAGAAATTTCTGTATTTTTCCTGGAAATCAGCAATCTGCTGGTTAGCATTCTGATGAAGATCTCTGAAAATACTTCTCCATACTTCAAAAGCATCTTTATAAATCTCAACGTTGTCCGGATTTGGTGTGTAGCGTTTTGTTACACGAACCATAGCCTCAACCGCTTCTTTATAAGTGTCATAAACACCTGCACCTACTGCTGCAACGAGAGCACATCCAAGGGCGGTTGCCTCACTTACTGCAACGGTTTCCACGTTCCAGTTGTAGATATCTGCCTGCATCTGGTTCCAAACCTCAGAAACTGCAATACCGCCGGTGATACGAACGGTGTTAAATGCCGGAACGTTTGCATCAAGCATTGCAAGAAGCATGTCCTTAAGGTCGAATACGATACCTTCCATTGTGGCACGAATCATATCTTCTCTGGATGTGGCAAGTGTCATTCCGATATAGGTACCACGGGCATTCAAATCGTAGTTTGGTGTATTTGCACCCTGCATATATGGCAGGAAGAATACGCCGTTGGAGCCCGGTTTTGAGAAGGATGCTGCATGGGTCATAACATCATAGGCATTCAGGTGTGCATGTCTTGCTGCCTCTGCCTCACCGTGAGCGATTGTGTCTTTAAACCACTTAAATGCACTGGCTGCGGAATTGGACTGACCTTCCATTACATAAGCGCCATCCGGTGTACCAAGCACGTAACATTTTCTGTCCGGGTCACGAAGAATATTCATGGATTTTCCGGCTGTAATTCCGGCAGTTCCACCACAGGCAAAACCGATTCCTTCATCAATACATCCGCATCCGAGACACGCAATCTGCTGGTCTCCGGTACCCATAATAAGTGGAGTTCCTACTGCAAGACCTGTTTTGTAAGCAACTTCCGGTGTAACCTCACCGATTTTTTCTCCGGTCTTTGCAAGTGGTGCCAGCTTATTCATGTCAATGCCAAATGCATCACAAAGCTTCGGGCTGTACTGGAAATCTTCTCCGTTTAACTGAATCCATGGAGTATCTCCGATGTCATCATAATAATCATCTGCTCCGTATGCTTTGTTAAGAAGTCCCATCATCGTATGGATTCTGGTTGCTTTTTCATAAGCTTCCGGATTATGTTTCTTTACCCAGAGCAGCTTGGATAATGGATAGGTTCCTGCCAGCGGCATTCCACTCATATCGTAAAGATCATCCGGAGTGAGTCCTGCATCTGCAAGCATTTGTTCCATTTCCGGAACCATTTCCACACCACGAAGATCCTGCCAGATAATAATAGGTGTTGTAAATCCACCATCGGCATCTCTTGTAATCGCAGTACAACGGAACATACAGCAGCTGATTGCCGCAATTTCTTCCGGATTAATATTGGCATCTGCGATTGCATCTCTTGTTGTCTTATAAAGGTTTTCAATCATGGCAGGTCCATCACATTCCACACGTCCCGGGCTTGGATATGTCAGTGGATTCAAGTGCTGGCCTACACCAATCTGATTGCCTTTAAAATCGAAGATAACGGTTTTACTGCTCGTCGTTCCACAGTCAATACCTACAATATACTTCTTTTCCATATTGTACCTCCTTTAAAAATTTAATCCGTTATTTATGTTTTTATTGTACGATTTTTGTTGAAATATTACGATATAGAAAATTTTTTCAATAAAATATTCGGCATTTGCCTTAAATAATCCACATGTTTTTATCTGTTATTTATTTATTTTTCACAATCTTCTTGCCAAATGTTGGAATTGTAAAGTTAATATTTTAGACATTTTGTATTATCAGGATTTTATACCGCCTGAATTTTACCGAAAGACTTGTAACTTCCCGGAAAAAATGGTAACATAACCTGATTAGACTTTTCAGAAAGGAAGATTTTTCTATGAAAAATGATGAAAAGATAGATATTCATCTTCAGGAAGAGGAAATAGATAATTTATCGGAAGAAGAAGTAGCGAAGCAGCATTATAATACGGCTCTTCGTTATATTGAAATTGCAGAACATATGAAGCAATTTGAAGACCAGGATAAATATTATCACCGGGCCATCCGCTATTTAAAGCTTGCAAAGCCATATAAATACGACCGCGCTCTGATTATACAGATGCGTAAAAACAAGTTTGCAGCACGGTCTCAGGGAAAGATTACTCTGTATAAAGAGGCCTGTCAGATTCGTGATAAGGCCCGCACACCAAATGATTACTACTCCGCACAGGCTATTTTCGAGCGGATTCACAAGTATGAGGTAAAGCATCCTATTCCGGAAAACCGGGTAACTCCCGAAGTATATGAGCAGGTCTGCCAGTGTAGCGACTCCGAGCAGCAGGCCATTCTCTGCGGACAGCTTGCCGCTGAAAAGCAAAAAGAGCTCAAAAGACGCAGCTTATTGACCAGTCTGCTTTTCCTTGCTGCCGTCGGCGTATTTTTATATTTTACCCGGACAACAGCATTTCGCCAGTGTCTGGCTTCCGTCTATGCACATACCGGAGATTATAGTGGTGCATGGCAGTCCTACTATACCGTTTACGAGCAGACCAAAGAACCCGCTGCCCTCGAAAATTATAAGCTTTACCGCTACAAGGATGCCGTAAAAGCTTCCAAAACACAGAATACCGAAGTGGTTCGTTCCAGCTTCCGTGCTCTCGCAGAGCTTGGATACAAGGACAGCGAAGAACGTCTTGTCAAAATGGAAAAACAACGGGTTTCCGAGATTGCTCCTGGAGAGACCATTCAGTTTGGTCAGGTAAACTGGCGTGTCATGGAGCATCAAAGCGGCAAAACCCTCCTTCTTAAGGACAAAGCCTTTGGCTCCACTCCATTTAATACCACAGATGAAAATTGCACCTGGGAAACTTCTTCCCTTCGTAAACAGTTAAATTCTGATTTTATGGACGAAACCTTCTTTGACCTTGAAAAAGAGGCCATTCTGACAACAACCGTAAAGGCGGAGGACAATTCCCGCTACGGCACGGATGCCGGCGCCGATACCTCCGACCAGGTTTTCATCATGAGTGCTTCCGAGGTTCAGAAGTATTATGATGTCATTCCAAAAACCAAATCCTGCTGGTGGCTGCGAACACCGGGAGCCCACAAAAACTCCATGTGTTTCTCCTATCAGGATAAAACGATTATGGATTATGGCTACGACGTATCCAACAGCAAGATATCTGTCAAACCGGCTATCTGGGTGAATACAAAATAAAACAACCGGTCAAAGCGATTGATTTTCATCAATCGCTTTGACCGGTATTTTTTATCACGCCCCGCAGGCCCTCACAACATCAACTATAACCGCGCCAGCCGCTCCTGACTTTGATATTCTTCCATTGTGAGTCCGCATTCTCCAAGCTCTCTCGGATTTTTAACACCTTTTTTTCCATCATTGTGATAATCTGAGCCACCGGAAATAATCAGGCCTTTTCCCGCATAATCTTTTATGATATTGTCATAAATCTCCTGTTTTGTGAGATTTCCTCCATAACTGGTTTTATCATAGGTATAACGGGCCTCGATTCCATCTAATCCCGCCTCAATCAGTCGGTCCAGATACTGACTTCTTGAAATCTTTTCTCCTTCATATTCCACCGGTTCCGAAATCAGATACGGATGCGCTGCAATAACAATACCGCCAAGCTCATGGATTTTTTGAATCACGGAAACCGCATCCGGCTTTTTCCTTTTTATCTCTATGTTATTTTTCACAAATATTTTTGCCTGTGACCAGCTTTCCATATATCCCTTGCGTGCCATCAGTTCAAAAATCATCTTTTTCTGAACATTTTCTGCTGTCACAGGATGTCCGTTGTTTTCAAGAACCTCCTGCCAGGTGAGCGGCATATTATGCTGATTTAAGTATTCCACCAGCTCTTTATAGCCGTTGATTTTACTGTCAGCAGTAAACTGTGCCAGTTCCTCAAAATACGGGGCATTCCAATCACATCCAAAACACACAAGATGGGTATCATCCACATAGGTTTCACAGGAAATCTCAATTCCCAAAATCAGTTTCAGCCCCTTTGACCGTGCATAATCCACAGGACTAACCTTTTTTCCGTCGACTTCAATCCAGACAGGCGGTTTAATATCATGGTCTGTAATTGCTGCCACCTTCAGACCGCGTTCCACCGCATGGTCGATAAATTCTTTGGGCGAATCCACACCATCTGAGCGATTTGTATGTCCATGTAAATCACATTCATAATTTGCGAGCATTTGTTCTCTCCTAAAATGTTTCTTCCCTGCCGGAAAAAACGGCAAGATGTTTTTTTATTTCTTCTTTTACTGCCATCCGAATCTCCGTATCAAATGGAATCGGCGCCAGCTTTTCCCCGGATAATGCCAGTTCCTTTATCTTTCCCAGATAGGCGTTTTTCACAAGGGTTGAAATATTGACTTTTCTTCCTCCCAGTGCAATCAGTTTTCGAAACTGTTGCGCACTAAGACCGGTTCCTCCGTGAATCACCACAGGCGTTTTCTCCCTGCCAAGCTGCTCTACCAGCTCATAATTCAGTTTTGGAACACCACGGTAAACGCCATGGGCCGTGCCGATAGCCGGTGCCACCGCATCAATCCCCGACCTTCTGACAAACTCCATCGTCTCCTCAAAATCAGCTCCGGTCTGCTTGTCACTCACAATATCTTCTTCCACTCCGGAAATGATTCCAATTTCACCTTCCACAGCAACACCCTTTTCATGAGCATACTCCACAACCTCTCTTGTTCTGGCAATATTTTCTTCAAAAGAAAGCTGCGAAAAATCCATCATAACACTGTCCCATCCGGTATCCACACACAGCTTTCCAAGCTCTGTTTTTTTACAGTGGTCCAGATGAAGTGCTACTTTAACCGCTGCATCTTTTCTCACCGACTCTACGATATCAAACAATCTCTGCGCTCCAAAATGCTCCACAGTTGCGGCAGAAGTCTGAATAATCAGATTCACTCCCAGCTCTGAAGCCGCCAGAACCGCTGCATCCGCCGTAAGATAATTAAAAATATTAACGGCTCCCACCGCATTTCCTTCCTCTTTCGCCTGTTGTAAAATATTCACAAATAGATTATTCTTCATCATTCACCCCCACGCCGTATAAAACGGCTTTCTTCTCTGATTCTTTATCTTTGATTATACTGTACTTACCGGGAGAAACCAATATCATTTTTTATGATTGTTTTTCTCAAAAAAAGAGCCAGAAGAACCTATTCATTCCTCTGACTCTGGTTTCATTTTTATACAGAAATCTCTGATTCTCTTTTAGAACAATCCTGTAATCTTTCCGTCGTTATCCACATCAATACCGTAAGCTGCCGGTTTTTTCGGAAGACCCGGCATAGTCATAATTGCACCCGTCAGGATAACAACAAATACTGCACCTGCATTTACAAATGCGTCTCTTACATTAATGGTAAAGCCCTGCGGTCTGCCAAGCTTTGTCTGGTCATCGGACAGAGAATACTGTGTCTTTGCCATACATACCGGCAGATTGCCAAATCCCAGTTCTGTCAGCTTGTCAAGCATTTTGGAAGCAGCCGGATCGTAGGTTACACCATCTGCGCCGTAGATTTCTCTGGCAATGGTGCCAATCTTATCTTTTAATGGCATTTCATCCGGATAAAGCATCTGGAAATTGCTTTCTTTTTCTTCCAGAGTCTTTAATACTTTCTGTGCCAGGTCGATACCACCTTCGCCGCCTTTTTCCCATACTTCGGAAAGGGCAAATTCACAGCCTCTTTCCTCGCAAAAGTTCTTAATGTACTCGTATTCTGCCTTGGTATCTGTAACGAAGGAATTCAGGGTAACAACAATCGGCACACCAAACTTCTGAAGATTCTCGATATGTTTTTCCAGATTGCAGATTCCCTTTGCCAACGCATCCAGATTTTCTGTTGCAAGGTCTGCCTTTGCGACACCGCCATTGTATTTGAGAGCGCGAACGGTAGCCACCAGAACAACTGCATCCGGCTTTAAGCCTGCCATGCGGC
>JALEIY010000066.1 GCA_022769785.1 Eubacterium sp. | reverse complement strand
AGAAATGCTCTGAAAGTAAAGGACATAAGAAAGAGACTTCTCTTTACACTGTTTATACTGTTTATTTGCAGACTGGGCAGCCAGCTCCCTATACCGGGAATTGACACTGCCCAGATCAGTGAATATCTGAATTCCCTTCTCGGGGATTCATTTAATCTGTTAAACTCCTTTACTGGCGGTTCATTTGAATCAATGTCATTATTTGCATTGAATGTAACACCGTATATCACATCCTCGATTATCATACAGCTTCTTACCATTGCCATCCCGGCCCTGGAAGAGATGCAGCGTGATGGAGAGGATGGACGTAAGAAGATTAACAACATCACCAGAATCGTGACTCTTGCTCTGTCAGTGCTTGAAAGTGCCGGTCTGGCAATCGGATTCGGACGTCAGGGACTTCTGACCAATTATAATGCGCTGACTATCGTTGAGATGATTGTATGTCTTACAGCAGGTGCGGTACTCGTAATGTGGTTAGGGGAACAGATTACAGAAAAAGGTATCGGTAATGGTATCTCGATTATCCTGTTAATTAACATTGTTTCCCGTATGCCGAGCGATCTTTATTCTCTGTATCAGAAATTTATCGCAGGAAAACAGATTGGCGGCATTGTTATAGCGGCTGCAGTTATCATTTTTGTAATTATCGGAACGATTGTTCTGACAATTCTTTTAAATGATGCAGAAAGACGTATACCAGTACAGTATTCAAAGAAACTGCAGGGAAGAAAACAGATAGGCGGACAGGGCTCAGTATTACCAATTAAGGTGAATACAGCCAACGTTATTCCGATTATCTTTGCATCCTCACTGTTACAGCTTCCGTTAGTAATTAAACAGCTTATCGGAGCAGACCCTAAAGGCGTTGCAGGAATGATTCTTAACAGCTTAAACCAGTCAAACTGGTGTGATCCGGAGCATCCGAAACGCACCATTGGCCTTGTAATCTATCTTCTACTTACTGTGTTATTTGCATATTTCTATACTTCGATTACCTTTAATCCGATGGAGATTGCAAACAATATGAAAAAGCAGGGAGGATTTATTCCGGGTATCCGTCCTGGAAAACCAACGATTGATTATCTTACCGCCATCTTAAATAAAATTATTTTTATTGGTGCGGTTGGATTATGTATCATCGCGGTAATTCCTATCTTCTTTAACGGATATTTCGGAGCAAACGTTTCCTTTGGAGGAACATCGATTATTATCGTATCCGGTGTTGTTCTGGAAACAATTAAGCAGATAGAATCCCAGATGCTTGTTCGTCATTACAGTGGATTTTTAAATGATTAAAATATACAAAAGACTGTCATCACTTATGTGGTGGCAGTTTTTTTCTTTATAAAAAAATGCTTTATCCAATTTTACTAAAATGTATAATTTACATATTGACTAAAATGATGTAGAATATATATATATAAACGAGCAGAATTTCTATGTTAATTTATAAAAAATTAACATAACTTTTTTTGGTTTATCAAAAAGGTATGGAGGATTTTGATAAATCAAAGAATGATGCACGTAAAATAAATGGAGGTAGAGAAGACATGTATGACGTTATTGTAATTGGTGCTGGTGTTACCGGTACATGTACAGCCAGAGAGCTTTCCAAGTATCAGGTAAAAATGTGCGTAATCGAAAAGGCTGATGACGTAGCATCCGGAACTTCAAAAGCGAACAGCGGTATTGTTCATGGTGGTTATGACTGTAAACCGGGCACTCTTATGGCAGAGATGAATGTAAGAGGTAATGAGCTGCTTTATGAATTAGCGGAAGACCTTGATTACCCGATTAAAAAGAACGGTTCTCTGATTGTATGTACTGTTCCGGAAGAAAGAGGCAAGCTTGATGTATTATTGGAGCAGGCTAAGGAAAATGGTGTGCCTGGATGCCGTATCATCGAAAAAGAAGAAGCTCTTGCCATGGAGCCGAATCTGACAGACAACACAGTTGCTGCTTTATATGTTCCTACCGGTGGTATTATTTGTCCATGGGGACTTGCCATTGCTATGGGTGAAAATGCAGCAATGAACGGCTGTGAGTTCAAATTTGAAACAAAAGTAGAAGACATCATCAAAAAAGATGGTTATTACGAAGTTGTTACCAATAAAGGTACCTTTGAGACAAAGATTGTGGTAAACGCAGCAGGCGTTTATGCAGACGTTTTACATAACATGGTTTCTGAAGACAAGAAGCATATTATTGCACGTCGCGGCGAATATCTTCTTCTGGATAAAGAGATGGGAGATTATTTCTCCGCTACAGTATTCCCTCTGCCGGGCAAGATGGGCAAAGGTATTCTCTGTGCTCCTACAATTCATGGCAATATGTTCGTAGGACCTTCTGCAACAGACCTGGAAGACAAAGACGCTGTGGAAACCACACAGGAGATTCTTGACGATCTGGCTTATAAGGCACAGAACAGTTATCTGACAAGAACAAAACTTCCGATGAACAAGATTATCACATCCTTTGCAGGACTTCGTGCACATTTACCGGAGCATGAGTTTATTATTGAGGAAGTAAAGGATGCCCCTGGATTCTTTGATGCCCTTGGTATTGAATCCCCTGGTCTGACCAGTTCTCCTGCCATTGCAGAAAGAATTGTCGGACAGATTCAGGAAAAATATAACTTCCCTGCAAAAGACAACTTTATTGCAAAACGTAAAGATGTTATCCACATGGAAAACCTTTCTCTGGAAGAGAAAAACGCATTAATTAAAGAAAAACCGGAATACGGCAGTATCGTATGTCGCTGCGAGATGATTACAGAGGGTGAAATCATGGATGCCATCAATCGTCCGATCGGTGCAAAGACCATGGATGGAATCAAACGCAGAACACGTGCAGGTATGGGACGTTGCCAGGCTGGCTTCTGTACTCCTAGAACAATGGAAATCCTTTCAAGAGAACTTGGTATTCCTATGACAGAAATCACCAAGAAAGGGGAAGGCTCCAACTTGTTAGTAGGAAAGATTAAAGAAGACTAGGATTAGGGAAAGTGAGGAATATATTATGAAATCTTATGATGTCGTAATCGTTGGTGGTGGCCCTGCCGGTTTAGCTGCTGCAATTGCTGCCAAAAAAGAAGGAATCGACAGTATTTTAATTGTTGAGAGAGATAACCAGCTCGGTGGTATCTTAAATCAGTGTATCCATAACGGATTTGGTCTTCACACCTTTAAAGAAGAGCTGACCGGACCGGAATACGCATCCCGTTTTATTGACCAGGCTGCTGAACTTAATATTGAATATAAATTACATACTATGGTATGTGACATCTCCAAAGACAAGGTTGTTACAGTAATGAACCGTGAAGAAGGTATGGTCATGATTCAGGCCAAAGCTGTTATCCTTGCCATGGGTTGTCGTGAAAGACCGCGTGGTGCCCTGAATATTCCGGGTTACCGTCCGGCAGGTATCTATTCTGCAGGTACCGCACAGAGACTGGTAAATATGGAAGGCTTCATGCCGGGTAAAAAAGTTGTTATCCTTGGTTCCGGTGATATCGGACTGATTATGGCAAGACGTATGACCTTTGAAGGTGCCGATGTTCAGGTAGTGGCAGAGGTTATGCCTTACTCCGGCGGCTTAAAGAGAAATATCGTACAGTGTCTGGATGACTACGGAATCCCGCTGAAATTAAGCCATACTGTTATTGATATCGAAGGAAAAGACCGTCTGACCGGTGTTGTAATCGCAGAGGTAGGCCCGGACAGAAAACCAATCCCTGGAACAGAGATTCACTATGACTGTGATACCCTTCTTCTTTCCTGTGGTCTGATTCCGGAGAACGAATTATCCAAACAGGCAGACGTGGAAATGAACCCGATTACCAACGGCCCGCTGGTTGATGAAAGCCTTGAGACAAACATCGACGGTGTCTTTGCCTGCGGTAACGTACTGCACGTACATGACCTGGTAGACTACGTTTCCGAAGAAGCAGCTCTTGCCGGAAAGAACGCAGCACATTATGTAAAAGAGCGCTACGGCAAGGATACCCATAAGTCTGATGACGTAATTAATATCAAAGCAACAGACGGAGCAAGATATACCGTACCGACCACCATCCATCTGGATAATATGGCAGACCTGCTCACAGTACGTTTCCGTGTCGGCGATGTATTCAAAGACAGCTACATCAGCGTATATTTCAATGATGAGAGAGTACAGCACCGCAAAAAACAGGTTATGGCTCCTGGAGAAATGGAACAGATTATTTTAAAGAAAAAAGCTCTTGAA
>JALEIY010000048.1 GCA_022769785.1 Eubacterium sp. | reverse complement strand
AGTTCCTTCGCTGTCTTTCACATCGACAAACAGTTTTTTCTTTCCTGTGGTATCTGATATCCACGTACAACTGGAAGCACTGGAATAGTCACGGATTACGGTCTGTTTTCCGTCTTCTTCCACATAAAACTTATAGGTATATTCACAGCTTCCTCCGACTGCATCCGCGCTTAAGGTAACCGTTTTCCCTTTCCGCGCCTGAGCTTCTCTGTCCGCAGTAAAAGACTCTACCTGCAGGTCACCATTTACATAAATAGTGTAGGTTTTTGTCAGCTCCGGATTATATTTCGGACGGAAGGTCACTTTTGTTTTTCCGGTTTTTAATGCAGTAAGTCTTCCCTCGATAATACTGTCAGGTGTACAGGACAGCACATCCGGTTTCTCTATGATTACCTCCATATTTTTATCTGCATCACTTGGAGAAATCGAAGTTACCCAATAATAAAGGGTTTCCCCAATATCTTTTTTGTTGGTAAAATAAGAATAATAATAACACTTTCCTTCGGTTTCATTCCAATACAGCTTCATAGATGTCGCAACGACTAAAGACTTCGTCTCTTCACAATGTAAGCATTTTAAGAGCGCACATCCATCCGACAACACCTGTATTTTCATAGTCATGCCCGTTCCTAATCAGCTTCTTTGTGATTTTTGATAAATCGGTGAGATTGATTTCATAAAATGTGATTTCTTCGTCATCCCATACATACCAGACCAGTTTATTGTTCACCACTGCCGGAGCACAATCCGAAAGGTTACCTGACACTTCATATATATCTGAAGTTTTTTCTCCTTCTCCGTTCACTGTCGTATAATACACGGTTTTATTTCTGGACCACAATACCACATATCTGGTGTTGCTGATTTTCACCAGCTGAGGAGTAGAGGTTGTCCCGTTCCCTTCCTCATAATCTGTCAGCCATGTTGTATTTACAGAATCCATATTTTTGTTTACTGCAGCCACAAAGACATTGCGCGTCGAACGGCTGGTATTGGTATCATCCTGTTCGACCGAATTTCCTGCAACCAGATACGAGGAATCCGACAACTCAAATCCACCAACGGAAGCACCTGTTGCATTATTTCCTGTATTACCCGGGAATGTCATGACATTTTTCACAGTACACGGGTTATAATATGACGGAGTGAATTTTCCGGCGGAAACATCGGTCGGATATTTCAGTAAAGCAATCGCTCTTGGATAGGCATCTCCATGGTCAACCGCAACGATATGGTTTTCATCTATCTTGATAAACTGGTTAAACGAATGGCTAACATATCCACAGGAGGAATCCGCTACTTTTGTAAAAGAATCCGTAATCTCCATCGTATTCATATTTAATTGTATTGTTACATTTGCCTGATGATTATACCCGTCAGAGCTTGTATACATCTCATGGCTGGTACGAATCAAAAGATAATCACCGCACACATCCATCCGGGCCGAGCCGGCATCAAAGGGATACGTTGTATTACAGTCATAAAGCCCCGCCGAGTCAATCCGGTTCCACTCTTTATCGTATTTCGTAATTCGATATACTTCCACATCCGCCAACTCGTCTATGTTGTTTTGTCCTGTCAGCAGAAAATAATTTGAATCAGTCGCATAAAATCCTCCAAAAATTGACAGTTCATTTTTTATGATTTTTGTCTCTTTCAAATTATAATTTTCATCGTAATATTCAACCAGAATACCGCCTGCCTTCGTATTTCCCTGTACTCTCATAAGACGACCATCTTCACATGGTGTCAGATAAGAATACATCGGTTTCGACCATACTGAATAATTCTGGTCTTCCACATTGTCTCCGGCATAGACGGTACAGGTCTGCCAGGACGCAGATTCAGTTTCACTCTGGACTGCGGCATTTGTGATTACTGCCGGCACCGTACACAAAACAAATATCACAGAAAAAATAACAGCCCACCATAGTTTTTTCTTCATTTTATTCTTCCCTCTTTCCTCTCAAACATAAATCAGGTACTGCCTGTAGAATTAAGATAATTCGTATCTTTGGACATTTTGTCCAAAGACATTACCATCGTAACATTAAAAAGCATTTTATTTTTTTAAAATATATTTCAGGAAATCTTGATTAAGTTCCAGATTATATTTTTCAAAATGGTATATTTCTCTCGAATCCCAGAAAAATTCCAAATCCCCATATCCATTTACTCCTGTTCCGACGGCCTTTCCAGTAATTTCATCAATTAAAGACATTCCTGCTGCACAATCAGGTTCAAATGATTTTAGATACTTTAAAACATATTTTTTTCCTTGGATAGGCACATCAGAAATGAGTTCTCGGATTAATGAATCATATTCTTTGACCCTCTGTCTTACTTCTTTGCATAAAAAACAGGAAAATTTGTTCTTCCTGCGTTTCTTATCTTTATTCTATTCCCAACTCTTTATGAAAATATTTTAAGGTTGAATACGAATATCTTCTTTGATATTCTTTTGAGTGAAGAATTTCTGGAAATTCTCTTTTTGAATAATCTCTATAAAATTTTTCAGTTAATTTTAATACTTGATTGTCAAAATTTATCATATCTTCACCCATAAAAAAAGGAGGAATAATCCTCCTTAAATTCTTCGCATCGGTCAGTTTTTATTTTACCGTCCTGTCAGAACCGTCACAGGACTCATCTTGCGAAGGAAGAGATATTTCTTCAAAACTATTATACATTATCAGCAAATAAATGTAGATATTTTTTGTGGAAACTATTCTTATTATTATTTATAACAGACCCGGAACCATAAATAAATTTTATTCTAATACACAAAAAAAGAAGTACAAGAACTTACTCTCATACTCCTTTTTCGTTGTTTGCTATTGTTGATAGACATTTGATAGTCATTTTCTCATTGGAAAAATCTTATATCTCTCAAAAACCGCTTGTTTGATTAGTGATGCGGATAACAGGAGTCGAACCTGCACGGGTGCTCCCACCAGAACCTAAATCTGGCGCGTCTGCCAATTCCGCCATATCCGCGTATTATACCGTTGTGATAATGTTTTTGGGAATGAAAAAAGCGGGTGATGGGAATCGAACCCACGTATCTAGCTTGGAAGGCTAGTGTTCTA
>JALEIY010000029.1 GCA_022769785.1 Eubacterium sp. | reverse complement strand
AAGAACATAATTAAGCGGCTGTCCAAAAAGAATGTAATTGCGTATGGAAAACCACAGACCCAGAGGCAGGCTGATACATCCAAACACCATATATTTTAACAACAGTTTTCCAGCCTTGCCTTTCCGGCGTTCCTGAAATAGCTTTTTTAAAAACAAAGCAGCCGTAAACAGCGCAATCACTCCGACAGATATCTTTGTCATCATACCGCAGCCATAAATCAGAGCCAGAATCACCGTATTTTTCCAGTCCGGCTTTTTCATCCAGCGAAGAGTATATAAAAATGCCGCCAGCATAAACATGGTCGCCAAAGCATCCGGATTCACCCGCCCTCCGGTTAAATAATACGCCGGTAAAAATGCAGTAATCATGAGTGCAAGCCTCTTTCCTTTTCCGGATAATCCACATTCTTTAAAAATCTGATGTGCTAAAACAAGACTGATGCCAGATGCCGCGCAGGAAACAGTTTTGGTCGCATCAACCAGTGCATAGGCCTCCCGGTTTCCCAACAGTCCATTGATGATTCCGGAAAATACAGAGCCTGCCATATAAAAAAACGGTTGTTGATAAAGCTGAACCAAGTTGGTTGTGGGCAAATGCCGCTCCTGCATCAGAGTGAGCAGATACGCCGCATGACCATAGGCATTGCGGTCAATTTCCCACAAATCATGCGAGCGTACCTCACAGCCGGTATACAGCATATAGCCAATTCGAAGAACAAGTCCTGCCAATATTATGGCTTGGCAGAGTTCCTCCTCATCCGTCTTTCCTTTTTTCCATTGAATAATCTGACAGCCTCCGATGAGCAAGAGAAGAACTGTCATCCCCCATTTTATCAGCCTCTCGTCCGTCCCGATTCCCAGAAGCGAAATTACAAGATAAGAACCCATTGACAAAAGGATAATCAGTCCATATTGGAGCCATTCTTTTTTTATCCATTCTTTCATGATGCACCCTCCGTTATAACGCAAACTGCCATGTGCGAAGCCATTCTAAAACCCGATTCACATAATCGGCATTTACCGTAGTGCCGGAAAGAACCGGATAAAACATTACAAAAAGAATTACACTGACCATCGAAAATATTACCATAATTCGCTCCCTTTTTTTGAAATGAAGCATGGAATTTGCAATCATAGGAAGCAGCATTATGGAGCCGAGAAAATACTGATAGATAAACACGGTCCGGTGAATAAAGAGCCATGGCAGCACAACGGAAACATAAGAAATCACCAGATACCGGGCATTTTTACAGTTCTCGCATCTCCACAGATAAAACTGATGGAAAAAGGCCAGAAGGCCTCCCCACCACAACAGCGGATTACCAAAGGTTGCCACTGCACTGATTTTTCCCTCTGCCAGCACCGTATGAGAGTCAAGCAAAGGCCGGATATCCAGAATCCACTGATACCACTCCGAAGAATACGGATGCTCAAATACGGTCTCCGAATGATATCCCAGCATCAGCTTTCCGTTATCCAGGGCAGTCTGCCACAGGTTTTTATCCGTATATACCTTTGTAAATGGAATATACGAAAGAAGATATACCGTTCCCGGTATCACAATAAAGCAAATGATGCAGCAGACACAAAGGCGCACCAGATATGTCTTGTTCTTTTTTATCCCCCCGGTGATCTTCAGCTTTTCCCATAAGAAAACAAAAAACAGTACCGCCAGTCCCACCGCCGCATAGCAGCCGGTCCACTTGGTCGAGACAGCAAATGCCGTCGCCACACCTGCACCCAAAAGAAAACCGACCTGTTTGCCAAAGGGCTTTTCGGAGCCACCGTTTCTGACAAAACCATACATGAAAAAGAACATGAGAAGCACAAAAAAGGCCACAAGAATGTCCAGTGTCGCAATTCTTGACAAGGTGAAATGCATAAATTCCGTACATAAAAGCAAGGTGGTAAAGCTGGACGCCTTCGTAGTTCCAAACATGAAATGGGCAAACAAATACATAACCGGAACCATAAGAGTTCCAAGCAGCGCACACATGACTCTCCAGCCAAACGGATTCATGCCGAAAGCCTTAATTCCAAGAGAAATGATGGTTTTCCCCAACGGAGGATGGGTGTTTTCATAAATCGACAGTTGATTCAGAAATTCATAAGCGGTTCTGGCATGATAAACTTCATCAAACATGGTTCGGTAATAATAGGTTCTCTCCGCAGGGAACAGGGCCTGTTCATCAAAAAGTCTGCTGTAACTCATGGCATTTTGCGGCATCACCCGATATCCATTTTTATCGATACAGATAATCTCATGAATCCGAGCATTTCCCTCCATGAGAACCATTCCCAGCGAACTTAAGGAGCGGTCAATCACAACCTCATTCCAGCAAAAAGCACTTTCCACATTCTGGTTGCCGGCAAAAACTTCCCATTCGTCCTCAACGCTTTCCCTGGATGAAAAAGAAATCTTTCTCTTGGACTGATATCCCAGAAAAATGTATATTCTGGATAATTCTGTATCCTGATTAAAATTTAAAACAATCTGATTCTTTCCGGTCTCTTCCACAGAAAGCTCCTGATAGGTTTCCGGCACCCGGAAGCTGCCAAGGCCATAAAATACTGCTCCTGCAAAAAGAAGCGTAAATAATCCCATCAATAAAATATCCCGTACCATGATAGGCTGTGCGTTCTCGCTTCGGAATACTCTTCCCGGTTTTCTTTCGCAGGCAGTATCCTCTTTCACCGGATTCGTTGTTCCCTCTACCGGAGAAAAATCTGTCCCCGGCTTCATGAGTATCTTATATATCGTTTTGAGAAGGGCAACCGCCATGATAACCACAGAAACAATATAAAGTACCGGTATATTTTCTGTGTCTGTAATCTGTGAAAAGCTCTGTTCCAGGAGTTCTGAAGAAACAAACCAGAAAAACA
>JALEIY010000018.1 GCA_022769785.1 Eubacterium sp. | reverse complement strand
CGGCTTTGTTTTTCGATTTTACCGGATGCTTTTTTCGCTTCCTCTTCTATCTCTTCCACATCCTGACCGGTCAGCTTCATAAATACATCTTCCAGAGAAAGCTTTTCTGTCTCCATATGAATCACCGGAAGTTTCTTCTCCGCAAAAGCAAAAAAGAGCATATCACGAATATCTTCTTCCGCATTGGTTTTGGCAAAAACATTGATTACGCCTTCCTCTTCTCCCTTTATCTCATAGCTGTCTATCACAGACAGACCGGAAAGAGTTTCTTCTACTGCTTCCCGCTCTCCTTTTACAGACAAAAGAATATGCTTCTGCTCTGAAAAATGTCCCGAAAGAGCCTCCGGAGTATCTTCTGCCACAAGACTGCCCTTATCAATAATCAGGACATAATCACAAATCGCGTTGACCTCGGATAATATATGAGAGCTCAATATAATCGTATGCTTTCCTGCAAGACTTTTAATCAGAGAACGAATCTCAATAATCTGATTCGGGTCGAGCCCTACCGTTGGCTCGTCGAGAATCAGCAGCGGCGGATTGCCAATGAGAGCCTGTGCCAGACCGACTCTTTGTTTATAACCCTTGGAAAGATTGCGGATTAACCTTCCTTTTACATCCTGGATTTTCACTGCTTCTTCCACTTCTTCCACAGCAGCTGTTTTTTCTTTCTTCTTCCGAATCCCCTTCAATTCACATACAAAAAGAAGATATTCATCCACTGTCATATCTTCATACAACGGTGGAATTTCCGGAAGATAACCAATTTGCTGCTTTGCCAGAAGGGGCTGTGTTAAAATGTCATACCCACCAATCCGGACTGTTCCGGAGGTGGCGGAAATATATCCGGTAAGAATATTCATTGTAGTTGATTTTCCCGCTCCATTCGGTCCCAGCAGGCCAACAATCTGTCCTTCCTTCACATTGAAGCTGATATCTCTTACCGCGTGATGATTTCCATAATCTTTTACCAAATGATTTACTTCTATCATAGCTGCGCCTCCAATATTTTTTTTCATCTTAAGGTTTATATACGGAGATTTTGTGAACAAAGTACACAATTCACATATTTTTCACACAAGAAGTATCCACAGAGTGTCACCGGATATTGTTTTTTCAGCAGCTTAATAATATTAAGCTTTTTTTCAATTATTATGAAGAAATATCCCCGCTTTTTTCTGAAAAAATGAAAGTTTTTATGTTGATTCAGTCATTTTTTCGAGGTTTTTCCTTAAAACTCGAAAGTTTCCTGCCCGAAATGAAATTTTTCTAAAAAAAAACTTAATTTTCTTATGATTTTTTATTGATAAAATAAAGGCGTTATAGTATAATATGGAACGAAATACAAATCGTTTGATTCAGATTTAAGGAGGAACCACCAATGTCTTATGTAGATGACGTACTCGCAAGAGTCATTGCGAAAAATCCAAGTGAGCCAGAATTTCATCAGGCAGTAACAGAAGTATTTGAATCTTTACGCCCTGTTATCGAAGAAAAAGAAGACTTCTATAAAAAAGAGGCAATTCTTGAAAGAATCACCGAACCGGAAAGAATGATTAAGTTCCGTGTTCCGTGGGTTGATGACAATGGCAACGTTCAGGTTAACATGGGTATCCGTGTTCAGTTTAACAGTGCTATTGGACCATACAAGGGAGGACTTCGTTTCCATCCATCCGTAAACCAGGGTATTATCAAATTCCTCGGATTCGAACAGATTTTCAAAAACTCCTTAACCGGTCTTCCTATCGGCGGCGGTAAAGGCGGCTCCGATTTCGATCCAAAAGGCAAATCCGACCGTGAAGTTATGGCTTTCTGCCAGAGCTTTATGACAGAGCTTTGCAAGCACATTGGAGCAGATACTGACGTTCCTGCCGGCGATATCGGTGTTGGCGGAAGAGAAATCGGTTATATGTTCGGACAGTACAAGAGAATTCGCGGTCTCTATGAAGGTGTTTTAACCGGAAAAGGACTTACTTACGGTGGTTCCCTTGCAAGAACAGAAGCTACCGGTTACGGTCTTGTTTACATTACCGAAGAATTATTAAAATGCCACGGCACAGACCTTAAGGACAAAACAGTATGTGTTTCCGGTGCAGGTAATGTAGCAATCTACGCGATTGAAAAAGTTCATCAGTTAGGTGGAAAGGTAGTAACCTGTTCCGATTCTACCGGCTGGGTATATGATCCGGAAGGAATTGACCTTGACGCATTAAAAGAAATCAAAGAAGTAAAACGTGCACGTCTTACCGAATACAAAAACTATCGTCCGAACAGCGAATATCATGAAGGCCGTGGTGTATGGCAGGTGAAATGTGATGTTGCTCTTCCATGTGCAACTCAGAATGAGTTACTCATTGACGATGCAAATCAGTTAGTTGCCAACGGATGCATCGCTGTATGCGAAGGTGCAAATATGCCTACTACTCTTGATGCTACAAAGTATTTACAGGAGAACGGCATCCTCTTCGTTCCTGGAAAAGCTTCCAACGCCGGTGGTGTTGCTGTTTCCGCTCTGGAAATGTCCCAGAACAGCGAAAGATTAAGCTGGAGCTTCGAAGAAGTTGACAATAAGCTTCAGAATATCATGGTTAATATTTACCATAATATTGACACTGCTGCAAAACGCTACGGAAAAGAAGACGATTTCGTATCCGGAGCAAACATTGCAGGTTTTGAAAAAGTTGTAGAAGCTATGCTTGCACAGGGTGTATGCTAATTTCCCGAAAGCATTCCTCTGAAAAAATACTTGCTTTTTGTATAAACTTCACTTATAATGTTTTTAACGCAAAGGAGTGTTCCATACTGGGATACTCCTTTTTTATCATATTATTGTCATTTACATGAGAGAATCCCGTTTGGGACGTATTTTCAATTATCACAGATACCGGTTCTTCCCGGATAAATATGTCCCTGAAATGCTCGGAATCATATTACAGACTGGGAGGTAAGAACCATGGATAAGATTGACAAAAAGATTTTATCTTTATTACAGGAAAATGCCAGATACCCTTTAAAGCACCTGGCATCTAAAGTATTTTTATCATCTCCGGCAGTATCCACCCGTATAGAGAGAATGGAAAAAGCCGGTATTATTACCGGATATCACGCAACGGTTGACCCCATTATGCTCGGATATCACATTACTGCCTTTATTAATCTCACCCTGGACCCAAAACAAAAGGATGAGTTCTATCCATTCGTAACAGCATGCCCAAATGTACTGGAATGCAACTGTGTGACCGGTATCTACTCCATTATGCTCAAGGTTACGTTCCCAAGCACCATGGAGCTTGATACTTTCATCGGTCAGTTACAAAAATACGGAAACACTCAGACGCAGATAGTCTTTTCCACAGCCGTAAAGCCGCGGGGCGTCGGTATTTCCGTAGATGAAGAATTTGAAAAGGAGGAGGAATAACCTTCTCCTTTTTTATTTATGATAGGGATGATTATGAAGAATCCGATATCCCCGGTAAATCTGTTCAAGAAGAATCAGGGCTGTCAGCCCGTTTTCCATGGTAAAATCAGACAGCGGGAAAACATTTTGCCTCATTCCCTTCTCTCCTTCCGGAGGAACCAGAAACACTCTTTTTCCCATGCCTCCGGTTTCCCAGCAATTTATCTGTTCGGAAAACATTTCGGAAGAAACAGAGTCCTTTCCCGGCAAAATCGCAATACTGTCCGGATTATTTTTTAATATCTTTTCCCATTCATTTTGTTTCCGGATAAAACGGCAGGTTATTTTACAATATCTGGATAACCTTTTTTCATATTCTGCCATGGCCTTTTTCAAAAAAGAGGCTGTTTTTTTCTCTTCAAACACATAGATATCGTATTTCATCCTACTACACCTTTTCCCTGCCATTTTCCGCTTCGGAAACGGAAAACAAAAACTATAGAACGGAAAATCCAGTCAACAATCATTGCCACCCATACTCCCGGAACGCCCCAGTGAAAGAAATTCACTGCAAAATGTGCAAATCCAATGCGGAATATCCACATGGAACACACAGAAAGTATCATGGCAAATTTAACATCCCCTGCCGCCCGAAGGACAGCCGGCAAAACAAAGGTCGGTGTCCACAAAAAAATGGCTCCGATTCCATGAATCAGAATACAGACTGTAGTCATTTTTGCTGTTATTTCGGAAAGACCATACAGCGAAAGGATTCCCGGAAGGAAAATAATGCTGAGCCCAATGGTTACAAACAGCGCTCCATAGGAAATCAGCTGCAGTTTCCGGTTATAATATCGCACCTGCTCATTATCCCCGGCACCCACACAATAAGAAATTACCGTAATCGCGGCCGTATTGACTGCCATTCCCGGAATCACCTGAACGTTGGCAATGGTCTGTGTCACTGCGTGAGCGGTAATCTCCGCGGTTCCAAGTCCTGCAACCAGACTGACCACAATCACCTTTCCCAACTGGAACATTCCGTTTTCCACGCCGTTTGGTACTCCAATACGCAAAATATCACCGACCATTTTTGCATTAAAACGGTAACGAATCGTTCTATTTAAATGGAGTTCCAGCTTCTGGTTCAGCAGAAGGACCGTAATTACCACTGCCGCAATCACACGGGCAATCAGCGTGGCTAGTGCCGCTCCTTTTGTGGCCATATGAAATCCGTAAATAAATACCGCATTTAAGACTGCATTGATTCCATTCATGAGCATGGAAATCTCCATGGTCACTCTGGCATTTCCCATTGTTCGGAAAACCGCTGCTCCTGCCTCAAAAACAGCGATTGCCGGAATGGAACATGCTGTAATTATCAGATAAATGTCCGCAAACCCGTAAACCTCCCGGGTAATTTTCCCATATAACAGCTTCAAAATCAGGCTGTGCCCGGAACAGAAAAGAATGGCAACCAGCAGGGAAAACAGACCGGAAAACCAGATAAGCTGACCGGCAGCCTCCTGCGCTTTGTCCTTTTCCCGATGCCCGATATACTGCCCCGCCACCACAGCCCCTCCTGTGGCAAGTGCCTGAAACACATGGATAAGAAGCTGCATCACCGTGTCCACAAGGGATACACCGGACACAGCCGCCTCTCCTGCGCTGGCTACCATGACTGAATCAATCATGCCGACAGCCAGCGTCAGTGTAAGTTCAATTAAAAGCGGTATCAGCAGGCTTCTTAATGCCCGGTTGGAAAACAGACTCGAACCTTCTTCATTATTCGATTGCATCTAATGCCTGTTTTAAATCGGCAATCAGGTCCTCTTTATCCTCCAGACCACAGGACATACGAACGAGACCGGCCGGAACTCCCGCTGCGATAAGCTGTTCATCGTTCATCTGACGATGAGTGGATGTGGCAGGATTTAAACAGCAGGTTCTGGCATCTGCCACATGAGTCTCAATGGCTGCCAGACGAAGGTGTTTCATAAAAATCTCCGCAGCTTCTCTTCCACCCTTTAACTCAAAGGAAACCACACCACATCCGCCGTTTGGCATATATTTCTTTGCCACTTCGTAATACGGGTCATCCGGCAGTCCGGAGTATTTCACATAAGTTACCTTCGGATGGTCATGAAGAAACTCTGCAACCGCCTGTGCATTCTCCACATGACGCGGCATACGGACATGAAGAGATTCCAGACCAAGATTTAAAATGAACGCATTCTGCGGAGACTGGATACATCCAAAATCACGCATAAGCTGGGAAGTACATTTTGTGATAAATGCACCTTCTTTTCCAAACTTTTCAGCATATGTAATTCCGTGATAGGACTCGTCCGGTGTGCAGAGTCCCGGATATTTGTCTTTATGTGCCATCCAGTCAAAATTACCGGAATCCACAATTGCACCACCCACTGCAGCGCCGTGTCCATCCATATATTTTGTTGTGGTGTGTGTTACAATATCTGCACCCCATTCAATCGGACGACAGTTAACCGGTGTCGGGAAGGTATTGTCAATAATCAGCGGAACGCCATGCGCATGTGCCGCTTTTGCAAATTTCTCAATATCCAGTACCGTAAGAGCCGGATTGGCAATGGTTTCACCAAAAACAACTCTGGTATTCTCCTGAAATGCTGCATTTAATTCTTCTTCGGAACAATCCGGAGACACAAAGGTAACCTCAATACCCATTTTTGCCATCGTAACAGAAATCAGATTAAAGGTTCCCCCGTAAATGGAAGAGGACGCCACAATATGTCCTCCATTCTCACAGATATTAAAAATCGCAAAGAAGTTAGCAGCCTGTCCGGAAGAAGTGAGCATCGCCGCAGTTCCTCCTTCCAGTTCTGCAATCTTCGCAGCAACGTGGTCGTTGGTCGGGTTCTGAAGACGGGTATAAAAATAGCCGGATGCCTCAAGGTCAAACAGCTTGCCCATATCTTCACTTGTCGCATACTTAAATGTAGTAGACTGAATAATCGGAATCTGACGCGGTTCTCCGTTCCCCGGTGTATAGCCTGCCTGGACACATTTCGTATTTATCTTATAATCGCTCATGTTTCTTTTCCTTTCTGTATGTATTTTTTCTTATTTTATCACAGATGAAAACAAAACTCTACATTCCGTACCCGAAATCTTAAAAAACATCTCACAAAAGAACAGTAATGTACAAAAAATACAAAAGATATATTCCCATCACCACAATGCCGTCTGTTCTTCGAATCTTTTCACGAAACAGCATAGGCAAAAGTGCGGCTGCCCCCAACACGACACAAACCGGCATATCAATCCTCTGCATCACAGCAGAAACCGGCAGTGATTCTCTTTTTAAAAGGGTACAGACCGGAAGAATAAATGCGGTATCAATCATATTCGCTCCCACAATATTTCCGACCGATAAAGCGGATTCTTTTTTTATGATTGCCGTAATTGTCGTGATAAATTCCGGAAGAGAGGTTCCCATGGCAACAATGGTAACGGATATTACATTTTCCGGTATACCAAAAATCCGGGCGATTTCACATGACGAATCAATCAGAAGCTGTGAACCAACCACGATAGATGCGGCACCTAAAAGAAAAAAACCTCCTTTTTTGGCAAGCTCTCTTTTTCCCCGGCATTCCTGCCCTGTGATATTTCCGGATTTTACTGCACTGTGAGCGTTTATAATAAGGAAAAGAATCCCCGCCAACAATAAAAGAACACTGTCCGTGGGTGTAAATTTTCCGTCCAGAAAACTGATAAAGAGAAGAAAAAGACTGCCCAGATAAAGTACCGTTTTGGTCAGGTACTCTTTTCGTTTTACAGCAGCCGGTATACATACCAGACTGATACCAAGAATCAGCCCTGTATTTGCAGATACGGAACCTACGGCATTTCCAATGGCCATCACCGGCTGTCCCTGCAGAGCTGCTGCAGCTGAAACAATCATTTCCGGCATGGTAGTTGCAAAACTGACAATCGTTGCCCCTATTACATATTTGGGAATCCCAAAGGCCTCGGCAATCCCTGCCGCTGCATCCACAAACCAATCACCGCCCTTACAAATCATCAAAAGCCCAAATAATAAAGACACATAAACCATAGATACACCTCCCATATCTTTTATGTGCCTTTTTGTTCCTTTATGTATGTGATTTTAAAGTTCTTCGTTTTTCTGAAGCCGTTCTATTTTTTTACGGATGCTGTCCATTTTCATATCAAGTATGGCACTCTCCTCCGCGCACTCATATAACTCCTGCGTTAAAGACTCATAATCCACATCCTTTTTATATTTCAGCTTATGCTCAAGACTTGCCCAGAAATCCATGGCGATTGTCCGAAGCTGTACCTCCACCTTCATCATTTTTTTGTTATTTTTCAGGAAAATCGGTGTCTCAACAATAAGATGAAGACTCCGATATCCATTGGATTTCGGATTGGTAATATAGTCTTTCTTTTCAATCAGGGTGACATCATCCTGCTTTAAAAGGCAGTCCGCCAGGAAATAAATATCTTCCCGGAAAGAACAGACAATCCGGATACCTGCAATATCAAACAGGTTCTCTTCTATCGCTTCCGTGGAAAAAGGAATGTTTCTTCTGTGCATTTTCTCCACAATACTGTCTACACTTTTTAATCGGGTTTTGATGGATTCAATCGGGTTACGGTCATGCTCCAGGGAAAATTCTTCATTCAGCACCCGAAACTTGGTCTCAATCTCCATCAGCGCACACTTATAATACACCATCAGATTCGTAAATGAATCTGTTTCCCGCAGCATGACTTCGCTGATTTCCTGGGTATCCAGGTTCTGAAAGATTCGTTCTTTTACTTTTTCACCAAAGGATGTTCGAAATAACTCCTCAACCGGTGCAAAAACTTTTTTCTTCCGTTCCATTATGTTTCTCCCGTTTTTGTTTTTATTATAACATATCTATCCCAAAGTTTTTTGATATTTTTTTACATTTTTCTTCCATATTCGAAATGGGTGTGCTATAATTCCCATAAATTATTACCAAATCATTAACTGGAGGGACTGTTTTGAAAAAACAACTGATAATACTATTTTCGGTTATGGTCGGCTTTTTTCTTTTCCCGTGCCAGATTTTTGCTTTTGAACACGGATACAAAAGTCAGACCGACACCATATCTGCCACGGTAAGACATGACCTGGCGGTTTATTATGACAACAGCAACGCAGAATTAAAAGAATATTTACCGTCTTTTTCCGGTGTGACCGTGATCGGCTCTTCCGGTTCCTGGTATGAGATTTCCTATAAATCTTCTTCCGGTACAAAGACCGGATGGGTAACCAAAGATGATTTCACTTATGACTGCCTGATTTATGACGGCCGTGAAAAACAAATCGTCGCCAACGGTGTTTATCGTTTTAACTGTAATGCCGGCATGGATGACGCGGATTCTCTCCTTCCTTCTCTCGAAGGACAGCCAGCGGATAACAGCGTGTTTAACTGTAATATTGAATTCATTTCTGATGGCTACTACAAGATTTGGCGCCAGGATACCGGACAGTATCTGATGGCCGATTCTCTGTTTGACGATTC
>JALEIY010000167.1 GCA_022769785.1 Eubacterium sp. | reverse complement strand
GACCATACCTCCTCTGGCGATAACAGTCCCCATTCCAGCTGGTCAAGGAGATAGACAAAAAGAGAGGTCCATGTCACAAGGCAAGCATCTTTTTTACAGCCATCCAGAAGATCTGTAAATTCTGCCCGGTGAAGCAACTCTTCCGGTGTCAGTGAATCAGCGTATTTTTTCAGATAAAAGCTCCACAAACTGTCCTCGGTAATCCCGTAACGCCCGATTCTTTTTAAGATATCGTGCTGACTTTCCGGGTCTAAACCACTCTGCTTTGACAATGCTTCTTTCACCGCATCCATTACGGTTCTCCCAATCATTTCTCCCAGCTTGCTGTTTTTCCCTGCATTGGTCAGTCGGATATGGGAACCGGGGTCACTGACGATAATCGTGCCGTCGGTTCCGGAACCGGTAGCAATTCCACTGGAAGAACAGCTCGGTGCCAGAAGTTCCTGAATGGCCGCAGTCTTTGCCTCGGTAACTGTCACCAGACTTCTAACCAGTGTCCCTGCATCGAGACTGCAGTTCATATGGAGAATGATATTGATGGTACCGGGTGTCAGCGGATAAAATGTGCCTGATTTTTCGCAGAAGGTCGCAGGATCTCCCACGCGACCGCCATTATGCTCAATGCCTCCTGTGACAATGGCTGTCACAACAAGGCCTTCATAACTCAGGCTTTTTATGGAAACATTTTCCATGCTGGCCGCAGTGCAGAGCCCACTGCAATATGCCGGCTCCAGTCCCAGGTCCTCTAACGCGACAACGTTCATATGCTCTTCATAGGTATCTCCCCGCATGACGCAGGCCATGCCGGCTCCCGGATTGGCATCATGATTGAATACCGCTTTTAAATCTTCCCGGTACCCTCCATTATCGGGCCCGGTACTAAGCACATTCCGCTTTCCTCCAAAAAGCAGCACCAGTGACTTTTTGTAACGATACAGCACATCTTTATTGGACAGTTCTGTTAATTTCAAGAAATAACCTCCCCTGTACATATGGTTAACCTATTTCCGACTTCTTCTCCGGAAGATAGCCCAAAAGCTCACTCTGAGCCTTTGCCCACCGTTCGTACTCTTCCCTTCCGTCCGCAGAATATTCAAAAGTTACATAACGGGGCCTGATACGCTCGATAAGCTCCTTTACCCCTTCTCCGAGAAACGGCTTATGCAAATCGATACTGCAGGCATGGGAATAAGCCATTCTATAAAGCTCATAAAACGGAATCTGTGCAAAATCCATTGGATTTTCCTTCCATTCCTTCTTTTGTTTTCTGACATATTCTCCACTTAAGGACATTTGAAGATGCAATCCCTTTATCCATTCTGTCACAGGAACTCCCGCCGCTTCATGGGCATCCAGCATGTCATGAAGACAGGCCACTGCATCCTCCGGTGTCTTTAATTCACTGGAAGTATTCATGTAATGACCGGTATCCAGCATGATTCCTTTTCGGTCACTGTGAATCCCTTCTACAAGTTTTCTGGTGAGTTCCGGCGTTTTCATATCAAGACCGCTCCACCAGAGGTTTTCCACAAGGAAATCAAAGGGATACTCATGCTCATCCAAAAGGGTATTGATAATTTCAAGACTGGCATCAATCACTTCTTCGTTGGTATAACGATACTGAAAGGTGTAGCTTTCCCGCAGCGTCACCTCAGATACATGAAACACCACATATTTTGCTCCGACTTCCTCCGCATAACGAAGATCCTTTCTCAGACAGTCCAGATAAATTTCTCTGTCTGTTCCGCCATAATAATCAATCCACTGCTGTCTGGAATCAAATTCCTCATCCAGTCTGTCATAATGACCCAGCCAGAAATCCATCCAGAAAATATGGAAATACAAATGTACTCCATTCACCATATCCGGAAAGATTTTTCCCTGATCCGATTCTCCTGCCAATATGACCTCAAGCCCGTTTAATCCGCACTGACGGCAGGATTGTCGGATATCATCACTGTCTTTATACCGGTCAAGCATTCCCGCATAAATGGAAAAATTCATTGACCGGCATTCCGGTAAATGCTTCAAGATTATCTCCTTTCACTTCATCGCAGTAATATTCGTCTACATCAGACCATATTTTTTCTTGATTCTCTGCAGCTTTTCCAGAAGTGGTCTGGCTCCCAGCCAGAGAAAAATAAAGGTGGACAGAGAATGTACCAAATCCACCGGTACACCGGATATGTAAATCGCCAGCAGACCACTCCAGGTAAATTTATAAACGCTCATAAACAGTGCGGCTGGATTCATTATACCGCCATAAATGAAAAATGTCACCAGAAACCCGTATATGCAAAGTGTCAGTCTTTTCGCAGGAAGAAGTCCCTTCTGATGGAGCACACCGGAAAGAAAACCGATAAATCCCATGGCAAACATCTGCCATGGCGTCCACGGTCCCTGGCCAAACAAAAAGTTACTGACCAGCATGGTCACTGCTCCGACCAGAAATCCCGCTTCTCCGCCAAAAGCTATTCCGCTGATTATGACTATGGCAACAATCGGCTTGAAGCTCGGAATCATAAAGAAGGCAGCTCTTCCGGCGCAGGCCAGAGCAGCCATAGTTGCCAGCACAATCATTTCTCTGGCCTGAGGCTTTCTGCCCTCAAACACCATAAAAAAGGGAACGATTGCGTAAACCATCAGTATGAGACTGACAATATAATATACCCGGCTGCCAAAAAGTCTGCTTACAATGCTGGTCGGGTCATAGGCTGTATTTCGAAAAGCTATCACACTAATTGCAATGGTAAACGGAATCATAACCAGCAAAATAAACAGGCTGACCTTTGTCCTTTTACTCAGATTTCGTTTCTCCGTCGTAATAAATGCTTCGGAATCCTCTTCAAATGCATCATTATATAAAATAACGTCTCCGGCGTTTCCTTCCTCCATAAGCTCTGAAGCTGTTTCCTGCAGCTTTTTCAGTCTCATTTTCTTTAACACGCTCTCCGGCAGCAGAGTATTAGCAACTTTCTTTCCCACACTGTCAAATGGAACCTCCGGAGAATTATAAAATTTTTCCAGAAAGGTGTCGTTATTGGTCAACTGCTTTGTTTCAGACATTCCACCACATCCTTTCCTGTAACAGCCAGAGGAAAATATTTTCTGGCCATTCGGTTTGCCGCTGTTGTATAGAAATTATTTCCGGCAAAAAAGTCGCGCGGAATGCCGGAAGCCGCAATGCTTCCATCAAAGAAGAGACCGCACCGGTCCGCATGACTGGCGCAAAATTCAATGTCATGGGAAATCATAAATATGGTCACACCCTGTTCTTTCAATAAATCCAGAATGCCGGAAAACTCTTCTTTAAAATAACTGTCCAGACCTTTTGTCGGTTCGTCCATCAAAAGCAGCTTCGGACGAAGAAGAAGGATTTTCGCCAGAGCAAGTCTTTGCTGTTCCCCGCCGGAAAGATCGTAAGGATGCCGATGCAAAAGACCGGACAAATGGGTGACTTTTACAATACCATCCACGGCCTCCCGTTTTTCCATGGACAAATGATATTCCTCGTTTTTGCGTTCTTTGCTGCCGCCAACCATCTCAAACAGTTCAAGCTCAACGGTCTTTTTTACAAAAAGTGACTGTGGATTTTGCGGAACAACACCGAGAATTCCCCGGTAAAGTTCCTCATCACTGTATTTTCGGATATCCTTTCCCTGCAGGAGCACTTTTCCCCGGTAAGGTTTCCGAAGACGGCTGAGCAAAGACAAAGTGGTGGACTTGCCGGTTCCGTTTCCGCCCAGCAGACAGTAAAATTCTCCCGGATAGAGCTTCATGCTGAGTCCCTTTACGACATCCGGAGTATCCTTCTCATAGCGAAACCACAAATCTTTACATTCCAGAAGGGTTTCTCTTTTCTCTTCACCGGCCATATCATCCATTTTCAGCCCTACTTCTTCCTCAGACGGTTCCGTCCTGCCTTCACAGAGATGATCCAGCCACTGACGGCCGTCCCGGACGGTGATTGGACATTCCAGATCCGATTCCACCTCCGCATAAATCTGCATTGGCACCGGCATGGCAAGAAACATATCATGATTTTTTTCTTTTAATACTTTTCCGATATATCCGGGACTTCCCTCTGCAAGAATCTCTCCCCGGTCCATCACCACAACCCGGTCTGCTGCAGGGAATACTTCCTCCAGACGATGCTCTGTTAAGATAATTGTCGTTCCCAGGTCACGATTGATTTTTTTCACCGTTGCCAGGAAATCGGATGCCGCAATTGGATCAAGCTGAGAGGTCGGTTCATCAAGAACCAGCAAATCGGGATGCATGGCCATAATAGATGCCAGATTTAAAAGCTGTTTTTGTCCGCCGGAAAGTTCCGCTACATTTTTGTAAAACCAGTCCTGAATCCCGAAATAACTGGCCATTTCCGCCACACGAATCCGAATCTCCGGCGTCGGACACCCAAGACTTTCCAGACCGAAAGCCAGCTCGTGCCAGACCTTGTCCGTGACAATCTGATTGTCGGGATTTTGCAGTACATATCCGATTTTCTGGCTTTGTTCTTTATTGCTTACCTCACTCAGAGGAGTTCCCTGAAAAAGGATGTCCCCCATCCTTTTCCCATGGGGAGTAAGCGGTGTTTTCAAATGGGTCAGCAGCGTACTTTTTCCGCATCCGCTTTTCCCACACAAAACCACAAGCTCCCCTTCTTCAATTTTAAGATTCACATGATTTAATGCTCTGATTTCCTCCCCGGGATAGGCAAAGGACAGGTCCCGGACTTCTACGATACTTCCCATAAACGGAATCCTCCTATTCTCTGACTGGCAATGTCTTTTCTCCTCTGTTTCCACCTCTGGCGGTCATATATTTCCATGACAACAGGCATAAGACCAAAAGCCAGATATCCTCCAAACACCAGCATACTTCCCGGTGTAAGCGGAATTCCTTCTATGACGATTTTCGGGTCATATCGGGAAAATGCATAACCATTTACTGCTCCAAACAAGGTCAGCCCGTAGGTTAATGCCATAAACAAAAGGCAGAAGCAATCCCGTTTGTCAAAGCGATAAATAGAAAATGCGGTTCTTCCCTTTTCTCCGTATCCCCGGCATTTCATGGAATCTGCCGTTTCAATGGCATTTTCCAGCGACCAGGTAATAAGAATGGAAAATATGGTAATCCCGTGTTTTGCTTTTTTTACGACGCCGCCCTGTTTGATATCTCTTCCGATACATCTTTGTCCGTCGGAAATGACCCTCATTTGTCTGGAAAATTTCGGAACAAATCGAAGGCACATGGAAAGAACCAGCGATAAGGCCGGAATGATTTTACCGAAAAGATAAATAAATTTATCCGAGGTCATAACTTCGGTATAACAGGAAAACCACAAAAGGGTACAGGCCAGCATCATTGCCATTACCAGACCATATACACAGCTTTCCAGAGTGAAGGGATTTCCGTTATAAAGGTAGCCGAGAATCGTTACCCCATAATGATTAAAAAGGGGGTTAATCAGAGCCACGATGCACATGGTCGGCAGAGCGAACATCACATTAAACTTAAATGTGGCTTTTACTCCTTTCAAAAGCACCGAATAGGCGATTCCGCACACAAAAGAAATCCCAAGAAGAACCGGATGTGTCACAAAAACGGTCAGGCCGATAGTGCCGACAAAAAAGAGCATATTTAATAATGGATGATAGGTTGAAAATGTATCTTTCAATGATTTTCCTCTTTTCCTGTCTTTTAGTGCATGGAATTGTCTCCGACATCTTTTCCGTCACAGGTATATACCCAGGTAATCACATCACCGTCAGAAACGGTATATTTGCTGCATCCGTAATTCGGGAACCAGCCATTGACACTGTACATCCATCCGGATAATTCTCCGCAGTCAAATTCATAAATCTGATTGATTCCTTCCACATAGGCGGAATTGTATGCCGGTGTATTGCTGGATTCCATATGAATGCCCGCATCTTTACACACTCTCTGTAAAACATCAAAAACAGATTCCCCTTCTTCAAATTCCACCGTAGATGGGGCAAGGATGAGTCCGTCTGACGGAACAAATTCTTCTTTTCCGTCCGTCAGCTTATCCATATTGTTAAGAATGGTTTCGCAACTGATTGATATGGTACAGGTCGGGGCAGCAGCGTCATTGGCGACATCATCATTTTTCACATCTGTGTCTCCATTATCAGCGCTTTCCTGATTACCGGTCTCATCGGAACCCGGTGCCTCTTCTTGGGCATCATTTCCGGAATCTGTATTCTGGTCTCCGGCATTTTCGGATGTATTATTGCCAGCATTTGCTGTCTGAGCTCCTTTATTCTGTTTTCCGGTAATTCCTCCGACAATGTAACAGTCTCCGTCAAGGGATGTGACTGTCATACTTAAGAGCGTCGTTCCCTCTGCCGGTGCATTGGCAGAATCCTTGTCTGCCCCATTTTCTCCGGTGTCCGCTTCTTTTGCTTTGCTGTCAATGGTTACATCACTCATTTTGGCCAGTTTTCCATCCTGCTCTTTAAGAAGCAGACCGGCATCCGATTTCCATGCGGACGGCAGGGTAACTTCCAGGGTCGGAACAGCGATTAATCCTTTTCCGTACATGGTCATTTTTAAGGCATCGTTGGCGTTGTTTGCCTGTTTTTTTATGTCATCCAGACCATCCAGTGCAAAATCCACTTTCAGGTTCTGTTCGTCCGGATTCTGAATTTTGGATGCATCATAGGTCCAGACATAGGAAATACCATCCTCCGTTTCACCGGTAAACTGAATCACTTTGTCCTGTCCGGCCACCGTTTCGAATTGCTCCTTTGTAATAATGCCATCCTCCGGAATGACATTGACCTCCTGCAGCGCTTCTGCTTTGGAAGTTTTATTCCCATCCCCCGTTGTTTTGGCACCGGAACCGCCGCAGCCTGCCAGCAAAATAAGATTACATACCATAAATGCTGCCAGCAGGATATTTTTATGTATCCGTTTTGTTCTTCCTTTCATTTACTTTTCTCCTCCTTCATCATTTATTTTGAACCGACGCCTTTTTATGCCGGTCAGTCGTCTCTTTTTTCGCAAAAACCACAGTATAAGCTCGATTCCGCCAAGTCCCAGTGCACCCAGACCCATATAAATTATCGGCCCTACCGGAATCTGTAACGTAATGGTTTTATCTATCAGTCTTTCGGAGCCTTCGGCGTTTTCCGCCATGGTCTCTTCCGTATCCTCCACCGTTCCCGTCTCCGGCACATAATCTTCTCCGGAAAATGACCAGTCTCCGTCGGAGGCTTCTGTAGTGCCCGCTTTTTTTGCTGTTGTTGCGGTTCCCGCAGTTTTCCCTGAAGCCGTTTTTGCCGCGGTGCTCCCCGTAGACGTTCCGAGAGTTTTGGTCTGGCTTCTGGTTGTCGCGGATGCCGTTTTCTTTTGCGCTGCGGTCGTTGAAGCAGCCGTTGTGGTTTTATTCTTTACGGTTACGGTACAGACGGCCTTTTCCCCGCTGCCATCCTTTGCCTTTACAGTTATTTTGGCAGTTCCCGCTTTGATTCCTTTCACCTTTCCGGTCTGTGTTACCGTGGCAATTTTTTTATTGGATGAAGTCCATGTAACCTTTTTATTCGTTGCATTGGAAGGGCGGACGGTAGCAGTCAGCTTCTTTGTGCTTCCCTTCACCACAGAAATGGAACTGTAATCCAGGGAAATTCCTGTTACCTTTTTGGTCAAAGTCGAAGAACTGCCGCCTGGCTGTTTATTTGCAGAAGTAGTTGTGGATGCCGCAGATGCCGGTTTGGTTCCCTTCGTCAGGGTCAAATCACTCATATCATAAAGAAATGTTTTTCCCTGCTGCATTCGTTTATAGGCAACGGTGGCATACAGTCCCTGTTCCGTTGCGATTCCGTTTACGACTCCTCCCGCTACATGCATAAATCCGCCTTCCGGAAGATAATACTGAAACAACCCGGTCAGCGGCCATTTGCCATTTTTGATAAAACGTTCATCCTGAGCCGGGTCAAGACCAATGGATGCTAACGCTGTAATAATCTGTGCTGCACTTTCTGCGGTTTCTTCATCCATTGTCCCATAGCCTCCGCTTTCCATCTGAGATTCTGACAGCCACAGAAGCGCCCGGTCAATTGCCCCCGTGACATCGTCTCTTTTTCCGTAATAAGCAGACAGGGCCTGTATCGTCATTCCTGTAACGTCCGCATCCGGTTTGTCTCCCGACAGTGCCCAGCCGCCTGAAGTAGTTTCTCCCGCTAAAAGATACTGAATCAGCCCTTCCTCCGTTGTCTGCTCCGTTACTCCCGCTTTGGTCGGAATAGAATAGGAAGGGTGGCAGTTCAGTGCAATGAGTGCCCATACCGGACCATTAAACCCCTGTTTTGTCACCTTACTGAAATCAGACAGGTACGACAAAAGATTATGTCCATTTATATTCGTCGCATCTTTACCAATCGCAGTCAGACCTAATATCAATTTGGAATACTCCGTATATTTTGACGTCGTAAGCACCCAGTTTTTACTTTCCAGTTCCGTATACACATTCTCATAATAGGCCTGATTATACTTAGTGGAAGCCCCCAGACTGCTTCGGTTTATCCCAATGACATTCCATGTGCCGGAAGAATCCGGATTGGAATCTTTCGAAAGTATATAAGAACGAACTTTCTGAATGACTGTATCGATATCCGGATTTAAGGTATCTGCCGTCTTTGTTTCAGAATAAACTTCCGTATCCGCCGCCTGGACAATACAGGTTATGGAACTTAGCAATAATGCTGCGGCCAGCAGAAATGAGCAGCATTTCATTATAGTTGAGCGCTTAAAAAATCTTTGAAACATACTTTCCCCTCATATATTTTTTCTATAAATTAAAAAACAGGGTGAAATCATCACCCTGTCAAAAAAATAACAAAATAAAAAGAAGCATTCAAATTCAGGCTTTTAAAATATCTCTCTACATTGTCCTTCTTTCATGCTGTATTGCCTCCGATGAAATGAAGACAATACAGCAAAGCATTGACAATTCAGGATAAAAATGAGCCTAAAAAGTGAACGCTCCTGTCAGCGTCGAAACAGGGATTGGATAAAATGGAAGAAGCTCCCGAAAAAAAGATATGTTTTTTGTCTGCTCCTTCCCAAAGCACACAAATATTGATTTAATAAAAGTATCCTGACTTCACTTCATCCTCAGATAAAGCCTTCCCGAATGCTATCAGTGGCCTGGGATTGATTCCCTGATTATCCTTGTCCGCGTTACAGTAGGGGTAAGCCTGTTCCGGATTTACACCGGATTCCTTTTCTCAATACAGCGTTGCTATATATTATCTTTCTGTTTTCATTATACTATGAGCATATATAGAAATCAACGAATTCCTAGTTCGATTTTTGTTATTATTATTGTATTTATTTGTAAATTTATCTATATATAGGAATGTAATAATATATTTTTTGATTTTTGTATCTCATGAAAGAAATTCTGCTTTTCATATCTGTCCGAATCCAGTTATCATAAATCCAGACATGGTCCACGCACCGCACAATCCGCCGGATTACTTCCGAAAGATTATCTGCATCGCTCTCTTCCACGCTCTCAAAGACCATATATTTTCCACCTTCAATAGAAACTGTGTGCATTCCCTCCGGAATGCTCTCCCCCTCCTTTCTCACCGGTCCAAGCACATACCGGTAAATCCTGTCCTCTCCGTTTTCTTCCTGTACCGCTTCGTACAGGGAAACAATCTCCCGTTCCTCTTTTTCTCCGTCTTCCTGCTCTATTTCTTCCTCCGGCATTTCCGTATCATTTTCCTGCATCTGTGGAAGTCCCTGAAGAATCCAGAAGGCCGCAAGACCCGGCACATCAAAATCCAGCTCTTCTTTTTTCTCTCCGGATTTAATATCTGCTGCCATAAATTCAAAATCTTCCAGAACCTGAATACTCATTTTAAGCTGCGAAATATTATCCGAAAAGTATTCCTTTAAATCAAGCAGTTCCACCGAAACGGTTTCATATTTTTCAGGCTCTATCCCAAATTCCCGGCGAAATTCCTCACAGTATTGCTGCCAGGAAACAAAACCATATTGCCCTGTAATATCTTCCCTGCTGATTTCCCGGTCTTTCAGCTTCTGTGTCAGCACATACAGCTTTTTTCGTCGGATGTAATCCGGAAGGGATATCTGAAAGCAGACCCGGAACCGGTCTCTTACATAGAAATCGGAACGGCCGAAATGTGCTGCCACCTGTCCGGCATCCAGTTCCTCAAGAATATGGCTGTCCACATATCTGACGATTTTTTCAATGGTGTGTCCCATTTCATTTTCCACTTCAATACCGCCAAATCCTTTGACAAGAGGGACATAAAGATAGGCGTATTTTTCATCAAAAACCTCGTAAGTATACCCCATGGTATCCATTCTTTTCTGATTAATTTCTTTCCATACCTTAAATACATACCATGCCAGTTCCCGTGAATTCTTTGCAATATCAAAATAGTTCCCGGCTTTTTCTATGGCAAAAACCGCATACCTGCCTCCTTTGATGCGAAGTCTTATTCTGTTTTTTCCCACTTCTTTCTCTTCCCTGGCTTTCGGCCCGAAAACATAACAAAGCTGATTACTATGTTTTCGGTCGTGCCACCAGATTCCCCACTGTTTTTCCGGATTTTTCAAATCCACCTGTGTACCGGGATGTCGGAATACATAAGCCGCTTCGTCGAGCAGGTCTGTTTTTTCTCCGTTTTGTACCCTGACAGGATATCCGTCTATCATCACATCTCCCACGGTTTCATAGGCCATCGTGATTTTGCATTGATTGAGATTCGTTTTGCATGGCATATCCGGAATCAGCATTTTCCCGTGAAACTGTCCCGGTGTCATGCCAAACTCCTGACGAAATGCGTTATAAAAGGTTTTAGACTGAAATCCGTTTCGCTTTCCGATAATATCCAGGGTTTCGTATTCTCTGGCAACCTCCATGGCTGCCTGTCGTAAATTCAGCTTTTTGATGAACTTTGCAAAGGGCAGTTCAAAATATCTGGAAAACAGGTTTCCAAAAGCACTGACACTGTAGCCGGAGGCTTTGGCGGTTTCCGCCTGGGTAAGCTTACGGAATTTATTATCCATAATGTATTTTACAATTTTTTCCACATTTTGTTTTTCGTCCATTTGTCCTCACCTGCCTTTTTCAGATATGAGATTTTTTATCAGAGAAAATGAACTTATAATATACAAAAAGACCCGTATCTTTAATCTGAAGCCACTTGAAATAACATTTCAGCTCATTATTATGACACGGATCTTTTTCATTTTAAACTACCATAATCAGTGTTCCCACACCAATCAGAATACATCCTGCCAGAGACTTGACGGTGAATTTCTCGTGCAGAAAAACAAAGGCCAGTATCAGTGTTATCACAACACTTAATTTATCAATCGGAACGACCTTGGATGCATCTCCTAACTGCAGTGCTCTGTAATAAAACAGCCATGAACCTCCCGTTGCAAGTCCGGATAAAATCAGAAATATCCAGCTTTTTTTGCTGATTTCCATAATTCCATTCTGTGCACCGGTTAAAAATACCATTCCCCATGCCATCACTACAACGACAACGGTTCGAATGGCTGTCGCCAGGTTGGAATTAACACCATCAATACCAATTTTGGCCAAAATGGATGTCAAGGCTGCAAACACCGCCGATAATAAAGCGCAAATAAACCACATAATTCTTTCCTCCATAAAATACCATTTTTCGATTATTATAGTATGATTCATAGAAAAAAGCAATTACCTGCGCTGGTCTTTTGACTCGGCAATAAAGACATAAAATACGGAGCCCTGTTTCTCGTCTTTTACCAGATGGCCATAATCATCCACCCAGATTACACTTCCGTCTTTACGGATAATACGATATTCCACATAGTCCATCTTACGCTCAGTATGCTCAATTTGTTTTACGATTTCATTTTCAATCCGGTTCAGGTCATCCGGATGCACCATTCCCCGGAAGGTACCTCCCACATACTCCAGAAACTCTTCTCTGGAGCTACATCCAAACAGCTCTACAATCCGGTTATCCACGTACAGTATCTTTTCACTTTCCGCCTCATATATAAATAATCCTTCGGAAAGATGCTCCATAATTTCTCCAAGGCGCAGCTTATCCTGATGATAAATCCAGTTCTCCACTCCAAGGATTCCCAATGCCGCAATCAACGGTTCTCCATCCTTTTCCTCCGCCAGAGTAAATATCGTGCGACACCATTCCGGACCATTTTCCCCTTTTCTTCGATAGGAATACTCCACAACATTACTTTCCTTTAATCCCTTTCTGACATTTTCCGGAGAAAGGAATTTTCTGACATTTTCTTCATTTTCCCGGAGAATCACCCCACTTCCGATACGACGGTTAATGGCCTCTTTATAATTGCCTCTTTCCAGCCGTCTGTCCGGGTCCGGATAAATCATCCGGTAGTGATTATCCCGAAGATTCACCAGATGAATTTCTTTAAACAAGGAAAGCATACTTCGCAGCGCTGCATCCTCAGACCTGCCCTGACTCTGGTCTTCCACAAGCATTCCCGCATATCCCGTTTTGTATGGGTATAAAGTCAGACACAGATACCGGCAGGTCATCTGGCTATATGCGTGGAAACGAAGAATCTCGCCGCCAAACGCTGCCTGTCTGCAGGCATCCAGGAATTCGGATTGTTCTTTAAAAAATAATTTCCGGAGAGCCTCCACCGACCGTTTTCTGTCGGTTTCATAAAGACCTCCCGCTTCATAATTCAGATAAACCGGTTCCCATTCCAAAGGATTATCATTTTCATCCAGAATGACACGTCCAATTCCGATTCCACACGGTATCTCATCATAATACTGTGTCATTTCTTTCCATTCCTGTTCGGAAAGCACCTCATTGTCCTTTTCCCTGAATGGCAATTTCTTTTTATCCTCCACCGGCGTGACATCCGTCAAAGAGCCGTAAAAGGTTCGATGCCCTTCTCTTTCCCGGATAAAATAGCAGCGAAGCTGCACAAAAATCATCTCTCCGTCTGAGCGCAGATAATGAAGGAATCCAACTGCTCCTTTTTCCGGATTCTCAAATGCACGGCGGAACACCAGCAGCAGTTCTTTACGGTCATCGTCTGCCACATGATTCCAGAATCGTTTTTCATACCTCTTTTCCCTGTTTTGGGACATTCCCGTAAGACGACAGTATTCTTCATTCACACTGGTAAGGGAAACCACATTATCATATACATCGTAAAAAGCAGACGGACCCAAAATGTGATTGAGCATCACATCCGAAATCACATTTTTATTAATGAAGTCCCTTATCTGAAGATTATTCACCTGATGCGCCATGAATCCTCTTAAGTCAAGAACCGCATAATCTGAAATCAGATTTTCAAAATCCGCCACCGACATTGGACGATAATAATAATATCCCTGTACATAATCGCATCCCATATCCAGAAGGAATCTTTCCTGCTTCTTTGTCTCTACGCCTTCCATAACAACCGGAAGCCCCATCTGACGGGTCATACTGATGACAGATTCCAGAATACCCATGCCTTTTTTGGCATTCTGATTCTCAAATTCCAGAAATTTCAGATCCAGTTTAATCACATCCACCGGCACACTGTTCAACATATTAAGAGAAGAATACGCACTGCCAAAATCGTCCATAAGCACGGTAAAGCCCATTTCCTGAAGTCTTGTAATTGTCTCCGTAATCCGATTGTCTTCCTCCGCACAGGTACTTTCCATTATCTCCACCTTAAGAAGAGACGGAGACAGCTGATATTCCTCGGTCAGTTCACGGAAATATTCCGGCACATCCATGGAGAAAATATCGATTCTGGACACATTGACAGAAAGTGGAATCGGTATATTTCCTCTTTCCACCCAGCTTTTCTGCCAACGACATACTTTTTTCCAGATATATCGGTCAAGCTCTGCCACAAATCCACTTTTTTCCAGAACAGGGACAAACTCTCCAGGTGAAAGAAGTCCCTTTTTCGGATGCATCCATCGCACGAGACATTCTCCTCCGACAATCTGAATCTTTCCGGAGGATATATGACACTGTGGCTGTACATAAAAAATAAATTCTCTTCTCTGCAATCCTTCTTTTACTTCCGAAATAAGAGAAATCTCTTCTTCCAGTTGTTCTACCATACTCTCATCAAACACACAGATTCTTTCAGAATAATTTCCGTATACATGAGAAAGTGCAATGGTAGCCCTGTCATACATTACTGCCGACGGCACTGTTTTATCGAAAATCCGGAAGACACCAAAAGCAGGAAGAAATGCCACAGACTGACTCCAGTTTTCCATTTTCTCTGAAATATTCCTCTGAAGCTCCTCAACGAGGCTGCAACAGGCAGGAAGAAGAATCGCAAAGTTATCTCCTCCCAGATATCCGGCAACACCTTCTTCCTTTTCCAGAAGTTCCCGAAGACAGTCGGCAATGGTAAGCAGCAGCCTGTCTCCTTCGCTTCTGCCATAAAGGCGGTTAAATAGGCGGAACCGTTCAATATCTATCGCAAGCAGAATATGCTCGTCATCACTGATATTACAAATTAAATCATCTGCTTTCCGGAAAAATGCACGGTTAAAATACAGACCGGTCAGAGGATTGATTTCTGTATAGGCTTTATGAACATAACGGTCCGCTTTATTATCTTCCTCTCCCTGGAAAAAGCTATACCCGTTCCGGCCCAGATGCTTTGCCTCATAAAGAGCCATATCCGCATGTTTGTAAAGCTCCAGAAAGGTTTCTCCGTCATCCGGCCAGCAGGAGATTCCGATGCTGGTGGTTATCTTTTTCCCCTCCAGCTCCGGTATAACAAGCTGTCTCACACTGGCACAAAGCTGTTGGGCTTTGTATTCCACAATCTCCATAGTTCCGGCATTTTTCATAAAGACCACGAATTCATCTCCACCAATCCGTCCGATAATATCCGTACTGTGAAATACTTTTTTCAGGCATTCTCCAATCTGGCGAAGCACTTCATCGCCCACAGAATGTCCGCAGGAATCGTTTATTTCTTTAAAATAATCAATATCCATGATGATAAAAGCCTGGATTTCCTGAAACTCCTGAGTTCTCAAAAGCCAGCTGTGAATCTGATTTTCCGTTGTCTGTTTATTATAAAGCCCTGTGAGCACATCGGTACTGGCAAGGG
>JALEIY010000166.1 GCA_022769785.1 Eubacterium sp. | reverse complement strand
TGATTGGAAGATTAGAAGGACTCGATAAAAAGACGCAGAAAATACTGGATATTGCAGCGATTATGCATGATATAGGGATTCGGCCGGGTGAGGAAAAATACGGTCGCTGTGATGGAAAGATTCAGGAGCAGGAGGGTCCGGATTACGCAAGAAAAATGCTGGAAAAGTTTCCGGAAGTAACGCAGGAAGAAATTGACAGGGTGTGTTACTTAATCGGGCATCACCATACCTATTCGGATGTGGACGGAATCGATTATCGGATTCTGTTAGAGGCAGATTTCCTTGTAAATGCATATGAAGATGCATTGAGCACGGAGAGCATTGTTATCTTCCGAAAAAATGTATTTCGGACAAAAACGGGAACAGAATTATTAAATAAAATGTATAATCTTTAACTTTTTGAGGCGTTATAGAAAACACAGACACCGGGAGAAAACTTATGAATCAAAAAAATGCTGTGGGGCATCTTTCTGCCCTGTTTACAATCTTTTTATGGGGAACAACCTTTATTTCTACGAAAATACTTCTGGTGGGTCTTACTCCCACTGAAATCCTGTTTATCCGTTTCCTGCTGGGACTGGCAGTTTTGACGGTGGCCTGCCCGAAACGACTGAGGATAAAGGACAGAAAGCAGGAACTTGTCTTTGCTGCCGCCGGATTGTGCGGAGTATGCCTATATTATCTCCTTGAAAATATTGCGCTGACTTTTACTATGGCATCCAATGTGGGGGTAATTACCTCGGTTGCACCGTTTTTTACGGCGGTTCTGGCACATATTTTTTTTAAAAATGAGGAGAAGCTGCGGGTGAACTTTTTTATCGGATTTTTTGTGGCCATGGCGGGAATCTGCCTGATAAGCTGGAGCGAATCCAGGCTGGCCATTAATCCGATGGGAGATATTCTGGCGGTTGGTGCCGCATTTTCCTGGGCAATTTATTCCCTGCTCACAAGGAAAATCAGTACCTACGGATATTCTACCATTCAGACAACAAGAAGAATCTTTATGTATGGAATACTTTTTATGATTCCGTCACTGTTTTTTTATGATTTCAGTTTTGACATTCATAAATATTTGAAACCGGAATACATATTTAATCTTGTTTATCTGGGAATCGGGGCTTCTGCCATTTGCTTTGTCACATGGAATTATGCGGTGAAGATACTGGGAGCAGTGAGAACCAGTGTATACATTTATATCATTCCGGTCATTACCATCGTGACCTCCACCCTGATTTTACACGAAAAAATCACGGTGTTTTCTGCGGTGGGCGCCATGCTGACGCTGACGGGGCTGATAATATCAGAAAACCGGATAGAGTTTCGGAGAAGAAAATAAGAAGGAGGCAGAATATGTACAAAATACTCATCATTGAAGACGACAAGGGAATTGCCGGGGCGATAAAATCCTGTGCGCAGGTCTGGGATATGCAGGTGGAATGCGTCAGGGATTTTCGTAATGTGATGGCGGAGTTTGCGGCAATGGGCCCTCATCTTGTGCTGATTGACATTTCTCTCCCGTTTTTTAACGGATATCACTGGTGTCAGGAGATTCGAAAAATCAGCTCGGTACCGATTATCTTCATTTCTTCGGCTTCGGACAATATGAATATCATTATGGCCATGAACATGGGAGCGGACGATTTTATTGCCAAGCCCTTTGATTCGAGCGTGCTGATTGCAAAGATGCAGGCGGTTTTGCGGCGCACCTATGATTTTGGCAGTTCTTCGCCGGTGCTCGAACACGCCGGAGCAATGCTCAATACGGGAAACCGGACGCTCATGTTTCAGAACCGGAAAATTGAGCTTTCCAAAAATGAGTATCACATTTTGCTGACGCTCATGCAGAATAAAGGAAAGGTCGTAAGCCGGGAGAAGCTGATGGAGGTTTTGTGGGAAACGGACAGCTTTGTGGAGGAAAATACGCTCTCCGTGAATGTGGGGAGACTTCGCAAAAAGCTGGAAGCCGCGGGACTTTCGGATTTCATTAATACAAAATTTGGCGTGGGGTATATTTTGGGAGAAGAACAATGAAGCTGTTTTGGCGATATTTAAAATACAGGAGAAAAACGCTGGCATTGTGTGCCTTTCTGGCTCTTTTGCTGGCCTTATCTTTTTTCTGGTATCATCTTCCTTTCGGGGCAATCTGTTATCCGGTAGTTCTGTGTTTTGTCATTGGAAGTAGCTGTCTGATTCTGGATTTTTTTCGGGTAAGGAGAAAACACCAGCAGCTTTTGACGCTGAAAGGGTATGGCCGGGAGCTGGAAGACGGACTGCCTGTTCCCCATAATATCCCGGAAGAGGATTATCAGGAGCTGATGATTGCATTTTGTGAGGAGCAGAGAAAATCGGAATCGGACATTATATCCAAATATAACGATATGATAGATTATTACACCACCTGGGCGCATCAGATTAAAACGCCTATTGCTGCAATCCGGCTGAATCTGCAAAATGAGGACTCTGCAATGGCAAGAAATGCTTTGAATGATTTGAGTCGGGTGGAGCAGTACGTGGAAATGGTGCTTACTTTTTTGCGGCTGGATTCCTCTTCTACGGATTATCTGCTTCGGGAATATGAGCTGGACGAAATTGTCCGTCCGGCGGTGAAAAAGTTTGCCGGGGAATTTATTGCAAGAAAGCTGAAGCTTTTGTATACGCCCCTTTGTACGAAGGTTTTGACCGATGAAAAATGGCTTTCCTTTGTGATTGAGCAGATTCTTTCCAATGCCTTAAAATATACGGATGCCGGCAGCATTGCTATTTATTTGGAAGAACCGAAAATTCTCTGCATCCGGGATACGGGAATGGGAATCGCCCCGGAAGACCTGCCGAGAATTTTTGAAAAGGGATATACCGGCTTTAATGGAAGAATGGACAAGAAGGCCAGTGGAATCGGTCTGTATCTGTGCAAAAGAATCTGTACGAATCTGGGACACGGTCTGTCGGCAGAATCGGAGATTGGAAAAGGAACCGTCATACGGATTCATCTGAACACCAGAAAAATTGAAATCGACTGAAAATGAAATGTGACAAAAGTGTCAGATTTGAGGTCCGAAATGTAAGTGGATTCAATGGAAGACAGAAATTGATTTTCTTATAATTACGGTATCAAGAAAAGAAAGAGGTTGAGTTCATGAGCATTTTGGAAGTAAAAGGTCTGAAAAAGATTTATCAGACCAGATTTGGAGCCAATACCGTCGAGGCACTGAAAAATGTGAATTTCAGTGTGGAAAACGGAGAATACATTGCGATTATGGGAGAATCCGGAAGCGGAAAAACGACCCTGTTAAATATCCTTGCGGCTCTGGACCGGCCGACGGCAGGTACTGTGCTTTTGGATGGAAAGGATTTTTCGGAGATTAAGGAATCGGAGGCAGCGGCCTTTCGAAGAGACCATCTGGGCTTTGTATTTCAGGAATTTAATCTGCTGGATACCTTTTCTTTAGAGGATAATATTTATCTTCCCCTGGTTCTTGCCGGGAAAAAATATCCGGAAATGAACCGCCGTCTGATGCCGATTGCAAAGCAGCTTGGAATAGACGGAATTTTGAAAAAATATCCTTATGAGGTATCCGGCGGACAAAAACAGCGGGCGGCAGTAGCAAGGGCGCTGATTACAGGACCTAGAATTCTTCTTGCCGATGAACCAACGGGGGCGCTTGATTCCAAAGCAACCGATGAACTTCTCCGGCTGTTTGGAGAGATTAACCGGCAGGGACAGACCATTCTTATGGTGACCCATTCCACGAAGGCAGCCAGCCATGCGGGAAGGGTGTTGTTTATTAAAGACGGCGAGGTGTTTCACCAGATATATCGCGGAGACAGCACCAGTGAGCAGATGTATCAGAAAATATCAGATACCCTTACGGTACTTGCGCAGGAGGTGAGTGTCGGATGAAATCAGGTTTTTATTCCAGACTTGCCCTGGACGGAATGCGGAAAAACCGCCGGCTGTATCTTCCTTATCTGCTGACCTGCATCATGATGGTGACCATGTATTATATCATGGTATTTCTCACAAAGGATAAACTGGTGGAAACCATGGAAGGTGGAAGTAATACCATTTTGATTCTTAATCTGGGCTGCTATGTGATTGCTTTTTTTGCACTGATTTTTCTGTTTTATACCAATGCATTTCTGATTCGCCGGAGAAAAAAGGAATTTGGACTTTATAACGTTCTCGGTATGGATAAACACAGTCTGGGAAAGATATTATTTTTTGAAACGGGAATTACTGCTGTCGTATCTCTGGTTTTCGGGCTCCTGGCGGGAATCGGTGTCTCAAAGCTGGCGGAGCTTGGGCTTATCAATACCATTGGAGGAGAAGTCAGTTATCAGTTTGCAGTTCCGGTGGAAGCGGTAAGAAATACGGTGCTGCTGTTTGGTGCGATTTTTCTTCTCTTGTTTTTTAATACGCTTCGTCAGGTAAGGTTTGGAAGTGCCATGGAGCTGGTTCGGAGCGAAAATGTCGGGGAAAAGCCGCCGAAGGCAAACTGGATTCTGGGAGTTGCCGGGGCTGTGATTCTTGGAAGTGCCTATGCGCTCACGGTCTCTATCGAAGAGCCCATGGCCGCACTGATATGGTTTTTTGTGGCGGTGATTATGGTTATTATTGCCACTTACCTGCTGTTTATTGCCGGCTCGGTATTTCTCTGCCGTATTTTGCAGAAAAATAAAAATTATTATTAC
>JALEIY010000131.1 GCA_022769785.1 Eubacterium sp. | reverse complement strand
GGAGCTTTTTCATGAAAAAAATCACATTATCAAGTACAAACGGATATCATATTCATTTATATGACAATATGCTTCCGGAGCAAAACGCAGTTGTTTTTTGTCTTCATGGATTCGCAGGAGATAAAAACAGCTCCGTTATCGCAAAACTGACGAATCAGTTAAATCACAATCATATCGGTGCCATTACCTTCGACTGGCCGGCTCATGGTGAAAGTGATTCAAAGTTTTTTCAGCTTACCGTTGAAAACTGTATTTCCGACCTTAAGACCGTAATTAATTATGTAAAAAAGAAATATAACGGTCCGCTGTATTGTTTTGCTACCAGCTTTGGCGGATATCTTGCCGTGATTTATCATATGAGATATCCTGATTTATTTGACAGGATTATTCTCCGTTCTCCGGCATTGAATATGGCCGAAGTTTTCCTGGGATTGAAACCACCGGAAATCAAAGCGGCTTTAGAAAAAGGAGAAACTCTGGATTTTGGTTTTGAACAGCCCTTAATGATAAACATAGATTTTTATCACGACCTGAAAACCCATGATATTTTTCACTCTGGGGTTAAAAATCCAGATAAAATCATGATAATCCATGGAAATCTGGATGAAGATGTCCCTCTTGCTGATTCTGAAGATTTCTGTAAACGAAATCATATAAAGATTCACATCATAGAGGGCTGTGACCACAGATATAAAAATCCGGGGGAAGTGGAAGAGGTTATTGAGACAGCACTCACTTTTTATGATAAAATCAATTAAAAACAATTTAGGGGCAAAACAAGATGGAGAAAAACAAATCCGTGTTTCAACAGGTATTATCACATTTTACCCACGAATTTGCTAACGGGGATATCATAAGAAAATATGCTGAAAAAGGCTTTTCCATACGGGAAATACAAGAACATTTGGACTTTCCAACCCCTTCAAATCAAGTACATGAAATAGCATGGAACCATTTGTTATCCATAAATCAGATTCTTCTTTCAGAACCAGGCAGTTCTCAAAGTAACCGGTACAAATATATAAAAGAGATTTCTTCCTATGGAAAAGTGAGCTTCCGAAAAGTCAGAATCGAAGATGAAAATGACACGAGTGGTTCCTGGACAGTACTCAAATGCAGCACACAGGAGCTTGAAAGTTCTCTGATTGACAGCGATGCTGTGCTATTTGCACAGATTCCTTTCGGATTGCAGCGATTTAGGGAACCGGAACAGTATCAGAACATACTTTCAGTATTATCCGAAAGAGATGCTGATTTTATTGACAATTTTTTTGTGGAAAGAAGAGAAGTCTATTACCGGCTGAATCCAAGAATGACCCGGATATTAATCCAATTGTCAAAAAATGATTTGTATCATGGAAACCTGTATAAAAAGACCACATGAACGGACAGCAAGGGGAAAATACTATGAAGAATATGACACAGGGGACGCCCTGGAAAGTAATCATTCGTTTTATGATTCCAGTCCTTATGGGCAACCTTTTACAGCTTACATACAGTATTGCCGACACACGAATTGTGGGAACCTTTTTAGGAGATTCGGCATTGGCAGGTGTCGGCTCCACGACAGTTCTCCATTCTTTGTATATCGGCTTTTTCATGGGAATTGCCAACGGCTTTGCCATTATGATTTCCCATATGTTTGGCGCCGGGAAACCGGATAAAGTGAAAACGACTTTTGCCACAGCCCTGCGGCTTGGCGGAATGATGTCTGTTATTTTCATTTTGACGACACTTGCATTCCTTAATCCTGTTCTGCACTTTTTAAATGTTCCTGCTGCACTTTTTTCTACTGCCAAAGGATATATTCGCATAATACTGGCGGGAATGATCATCACCATGTTTTATAATATTTTTCTTGCATCTGCCCGGGCCATCGGAGACAGTGTAACCCCGCTTCTCATTTTAATCCTCTCCGTAGGATTGAACATTATCGGCGATATTATTTTGTTGGGAATCATTCATACCGGCGTGAAAGGTGCCGCCGCTGCAACTGTACTCGCACAATTCCTGGCACTTTTCGTCTGTGCAATCTATCTTTTAAAGAAGTATTCCTTTTTCCGGATTACATTTTCTGATTTTCGGAAAATAGACAGGCATATGTCCGGTGAAATGATTGCAACCGGCCTTTCCATGGGATTAATGAGCTCCCTGATTAATATTGGTTCCCTGATTCTTCAGACTGCCATTAACCAGCTTGGAAGCTCCTATATTGTAGCCCAGACGGCAGCCAGAAAAATAACAGAAGCATTAATGTCTGTTTTTGTGGCCATGGGACAGACACTTGCCACTTATTGCGGCCAGAATTATGGAGCAGGAGATTACAGACGAATCAAAAAAGGAATGCATTTTGGTTATATCCTGACCTGTTCCTGGTGCATTGCAGTGTTTGGTATCGTTTACCTTTTCTCGCCTTCCATGATTCGAATGATTACCGGAAGCAACGATATGGTTATGATACAGGCTGTAGCAAAATATCTCCGGATTGATTGCATTTTATATGTACTTGTTGCAGTTATCTTTGTACA